>JAQXUJ010000224.1 GCA_029219925.1 Clostridiales bacterium
CCTCCGTTTGATTTGCTTAATTCACACATTTACTATTATATAGAAAAAAGAGCAAAAAGTCAAACATTTAATGTTGATATTTGGAAAAACATGTGTTATAATTATAATATAGAAACAGTCTGGAGGATGTAGTTTTGGAAAACAAGGAAAGAAAAGTACCTGAGGTTGTCATTAGAAGACTTCCCAGATATTACAGATATCTTGATGAACTTGACAAAAGCGGTAAAACGAGAATTTCTTCAAATGCGCTTAGCGAGAAAATGGGTGTAACCGCCAGCCAGATACGGCAGGATTTTAATTATTTCGGCGGGTTTGGGCAGCAGGGATACGGCTATAACGTAAAATATCTCCTTAATGAAATTGAAGATATTTTTGGTATATCAAAAGGATATAAGACAATTATTGTCGGAGCGGGTCACTTGGGACATGCGCTGGCAAACTATGCCGGTATTCAAAAACGCGGCTTTAAAATTATCGGAATTTTTGATAATGATGAGAAAAAAATAGGAACCCTGTGCAATAATATAGAAATTTTGGGTATGGATGAGCTGGAAAGGTTTGTTGTTGATAATAAGGTCGACATTGCAATGCTGGCTCTGCCGAAAAGCGCAATTGAAGAGGTGGCTGACAGGCTTGTGGACTGCGGAATTAAAGGACTTTGGAATTTTGCGTATGTTGAACTGAAAACAAAGAAACCAATTCCCGTGGAAAATGTGCATCTTACAGATTCGCTTATGACTCTTTCATTTAAGATAAATCAAAAAATGAAAAATTAACCGGGCTGCGGCAAAAGATGTTATACTGCCGCAGCCCTTGATTGTGCTATTTGAAAATGCGGTGAAAATATTTTACCGCATGAAATGGTGTGTGAAAAAATACGTTGTCAGCTTTTTTATATAGTTTGTAAAAAACATTGACTAATAGAGGTAAATAGTGGTATAATAAAAGTAATTGCTGTGTTCGGAAATAATAATGGAGGTAAAATAGTGGCAAAAAAAAATAAAATAAAGATAATACCATTAGGCGGTCTTGACGAGATTGGAAAGAATATGACCGTCATTGAGTACGGAAACGAGATGATAATGGTAGACTGCGGAATGGCATTCCCCGATGACGATATGCCCGGTGTTGACCTGGTGCTTAACGATATTTCGTACGTGGAAAAAAACAGGGATAGGCTAAAGGGAGTATTTTTGACACATGGTCATGAGGACCATATCGGAGGTTTGCCGTATTTTTTGAGGGAGATAAATGTGCCGGTGTACGGAACAAGGCTGACAATCGGACTTGTGGAGCATAAGCTCAAAGAACATAACATGATGACTAAGGTTAAGCTTGTTAAGGGTAAGGCGGGGGATATATTCAAAATCGGGAACTTTTTCTCAGTAGAATTTATCCGAACTAATCACTCTATCGCCGATTCTGTCGCGCTGGCAATTAAAACACCTTTGGGGACTATTATTCACATGGGTGATTTTAAGATTGATACTACGCCGATTGTGGGCGAAATGATTGACCTTGTGCGCCTTGGCGAACTGGGCAATGAGGGTGTTCTGGCGCTTATGTCGGACAGCACCAACGTGGAACGCCCGGGATATGCCATGAGCGAACGGACGGTTGGTGATAAGTTTGACAATATATTCAGAAAGTGTAAAAAAAGAATTATTGTCGCCACCTTTGCGTCGAATGTGCACAGGGTACAGCAGATTATCAATGCTGCGGTGGAAAACGGCAGAAAGGTCGCAGTTTCGGGCCGCAGTATGGAAAATATTGTGGAGCTTTCCATACTTTTGGGATATATGAAGGTGCCTGAAGGGGTTTTGATTAATCTGGACAGCATTAATAAATATCCACCGGACAAGCTTGTTATTATAACAACGGGAAGTCAGGGCGAGCCTATGAGTGCTCTGACGAGAATGGCTTTTTCCGACCATAGAAAGGTCGAGGTTACCAAGGATGATTTAATCATAATTTCCGCAACACCAATTCCCGGTAACGAAAAAAGCGTATCAAACGTTATAAACGAGCTGTTCAAAATCGGTGCAGACGTTATTTACAAGGCGCTTGCCGACGTACATGTATCCGGTCACGCTTGTCAGGAAGAACTGAAAATGATTCTTGCGCTCACAAAGCCCAAATTCTTTATACCGGTGCATGGAGAGCACAGACATCTTATGCTTCACGCCGCTCTTGCGGAGAAAATGGGTGTAAAAAACACCTTCATTCTTCAAAACGGCAGCGTTCTGGAGATGACTGCAAAGGACGCAAAGATTACCGGAACGGTACAGGCAGGAAAAACCTTGGTGGACGGCTTCGGGGTCGGAGATGTGGGCAATATCGTGCTTAGGGATAGAAAATTGCTGGCACAGGACGGTCTTATCATAGTTGTTGTAACTATTTCCGGAAGCAATGGAGAAATTGTATCGGGACCCGATGTAATTTCCAGAGGATTTGTGTACGTCAGGGAATCGGAGGACTTGATGGCAAAAATAAGGGAAATTGCCGTTACGCGCATTGACGCTTGCCGCACATCAAACATAACCGATTGGACGTCGATAAAAACTTCAATCAGAAACAGCATATACAGATATATTTATGATACAACAAACAGAAGTCCTATGATAATGCCTATCATAATGGAGGTCTGAAACATAAGATAATGAGGGAGTAACGGCATGGATTTTTTCTCGATTTTAACGCTTATAGGCGGACTGGCAATGTTCCTTTACGGAATGGACATAATGGGGGACGGACTGAAAAAGCTGTCAGGCAGCAAGCTGGAAATGATATTGGGTAAGCTTACATCCAACAAGTATAAAGGTTTTTTGCTTGGTCTTATCGTAACAGCTGTCATACAAAGCTCAAGTGCAACTACGGTTATGCTTGTGGGTTTTGTAAATTCCGGTATAATGAAGCTTGGACAAACAATCAGCATTATTATGGGAGCGAATGTCGGTACTACCGTGACCGCATGGATACTCAGTCTTTCAGGAATAAACGGTGAAAGCTTTTTTATAAAGCTTCTTAAACCGTCATCCTTTACGCCTGTATTGGCAATGATAGGGATACTGCTGAACTTTGTCGGTAAAAATGATAAGCATAAGGATATCGGATCTATTTTGCTGGGATTTGCCGTACTGATGTTCGGTATGGAGACCATGAGCGGTTCCGTGTCAGGGCTTAAGGACAGTCCCCAATTTTCGAGAATGATGGTCATGTTTTCCAATCCCTTAATGGGAATTTTAGTAGGATTTGTGCTTACGGCGATAATTCAGTCATCGTCGGCTTCTGTGGGTGTACTTCAGGCACTGTCGGTAACCGGCGTAATAAATTTTGCGACGGCTATGCCTATTATATTGGGAGCAAATATAGGCACTGCGCTTACGCCTGTGCTGTCTGCAATCAATGGCAATACAGACGCTAAAAGAGTAGCTGTGGCGTGCGTTTATATAAAAGTAATCAGTGTTGTGATTACTGCGGGGATTTTTTATATGTTGAATGCATTTATAAATTTTTCCTTCATGGACGATACAGTGGGCGTTGTATATATCGCAGTTATTCATACCGCATTCAATGTTATAGCGACGGTTATTCTAATGCCGTTTTGCAGCTGGATTGCGGACTTATCCAAGAAGACGATTAGGAGAAAAACTGCCAAAAAGGAAAATGAAATATTTGATACACTTGATGAACGTTTCCTGTCCATGCCCGGTTTTGCTGTTGAAAAATGCCGTGAGGTCGTATGTGAAATGGCGGAGCTTTCAAAAAAATCCTTTATTGATTCTCTCAGTCTGCTGAACAATTTTGA
>JAQXUJ010000225.1 GCA_029219925.1 Clostridiales bacterium
AATCAGTCCATTACCGTTTGAGGAAATATCATTAAGCCTGCCGACGAACGGGCTGACATAGCTCGCGCCTGCACGAGCTGCCAAAAGTGCCTGTGCCGGACTGAAAATCAGCGTTACATTCGTCTTTATTCCCTTTGCCGAAAGCTGCTTTACGACTTTCAATCCCTCTGCCGTCATCGGGATTTTGATTACGATATTTTTATGTATTTTTGCAAGCTCCAAAGCCTCCGCGACCATCTTGTCCGCCTCAAGGCTGATAACCTCCGCTGAAATCGGTCCGTCAACGATTGAGGTAATCTCGGTCACAACGTCCTTGAAAACCTTTCCCTCCTTCGCAATAAGTGACGGATTTGTCGTAACGCCGCAAATCACGCCCAGGTCATTTGCCGCCCTTATTTCATCTACATTTGCCGTGTCAATAAATATTTTCATTTTATATATCCTCCTTAATTATTCCAAAAAATCGGTTTCTTTTATATTCGCCCCGTCAACAATAAATGTTTTTATCTCGTTTGCGCCGAAATCTGCCGTAAACTCTGTATCAAACAGCTTGATTTTGACTGAGGATTTTTTATTTTCGGCTTCATAGCACCTTAGAACAAATGCATCAGAATCCTCGTGCTTTTTCAGTGCGGTGACAACAATGTTTTCTTTCGAAATGCTTATTCCGGAATATTTTGTTCCCAACTTTCCGTGATGGAAAGTTTCAACTATTACTGTCGGACGGTTATTCAGCATCTGTGACTGTTTTTCCGCATCCGCAAATGATTCAAACGGAAATATTGTATATGTAAATTCGTGTTCACCCTGATCCATATACTCGCAAAATTCATCACGTTTTCCAAAATGATCTGCAAAAATTGCACCGCGTAGCACTGTCAGCGACAGCTTATTTTTGTCGGCATCAAAACTGTATTTTGATGTTGTCGCAACACCTACACCTGCGTTACCGTCCTTCATCGCAATCCATGCACCCGACGGTTGTTCGCCGCCGTCTGTTGCTCTTTCGATGTATCCGTAAGGAATTTCATTAAATGCCGTAGGATTTTCACAGCTCACATCAAAGGCAAATTTAAGCATTCTGTGCTTTTCTCTGAAGTTAATTTTAGTTTTTACAGTCAGTTTATTATCTCCGTTTTCAAGATAGTAGTCGCGGATAATGTGCGTATTTTCAAAACTCTGTTCACATCTTACCGCCGCTCTTACCGGACCGTTTTCTATAAGCTTTGTGCTTCCGTTTTTACACTCGGCAACACATTTTTTAAAGTCATAGATATCGTGTGCCCACGTGTCACACTCCGTTTCGTCCATAAGCACAGCCGATGTGCCGCAAAGCAGATATTTGTTTGTTTTTTTATCATAAAGCGTGCTAATCTCGCCTGTTTTTCCGTCAAATTCCACGCGAATAAATTCATTCTCCATATGTGTATCAGATGTTGAAAGAGCCGTTCCATAGTTTTCCTCCGGCACTTCAAAATACATTCTGTAAACTGCGTAACCCAATGCCGGTATTTTTGCCGTAAATGCTGTTTGATACTTGTCATCACCGTTAGTTTTTGAATCACGTACAGACTGAATTGCAACTTTTTTCCCATTTTCATCAATAACAATCTTTCCGGCATCTCTTACCGTAACAACCGTTTCCACATCATAAGAAAGCGGATTAAATATCACAACCGGTGTTCCAATATTCTCCTCTGTACGCCAAGCAATAACCGGCGGCCATTTCTTATACGGTTTTAACTCTTTCCCATCCATTGTATCTATATTCCACGAAATCTGCTGAAGCGCAAAATTGATATTTCTGTCCGCTATCGCCATAGCCTCACCGTGCAGATACCTTGCGTCCGTGTATGCCTCTTTTATTGCACAGCCACCCATAGTATCGTGGAATTGATTAAACAACACATCCTCCCACGCACGTTTATACTCTTCCGCAGGATACTCCGTACCCATAAGAGTGTTTGAAAGAGCCGAGTATCCCTCTGCTTCAAACAGTTTGTTCTCACAAAGTCTGTTATTCGCCTTAATCTCGCTCATTGCACTGTAACAGCCTTTTGCATGGAACTGCAAATCATCGTGAACAACAGGCACTTCATCATTCTTTACCGCATCAAAATATTCATTGACCGTTGAATATACAAAGCTGTCGTCAAGCGTTCTGTGCATTTCATCAAGTAACTCGACAGTTGCACCGCCGCCGTGATTTCCCACTCCGTAAAATGCCATCATATCATGCTTATCCGCAAGGGTTTTAATATTCTCAAAAACCTGCATACGCGTAAGGTCTATGTTGTAACATTCCGGTATGCGATATGTTCTTACCCTGCTTCCGTCCATACTCTCCCAATCAAACAAGTATGCCGGCAAGCTTTTCTCATGCGGCATAGGACGCATAAACACGT
>JAQXUJ010000226.1 GCA_029219925.1 Clostridiales bacterium
GTTCTGCCTTTCCAAGCTTGATAGCCATTTCCATAAGCTTGCCTACACCTGTCTGATCAAGCTTTGCAAACGGATCATTTTCAAAAATCTTAGCGTCATAATATGCGTCCAAGAATTTACCTGCGTCATCTCTTGAGAAACCGTATGTCATCTGAGTCAGGTCGTTTGTACCAAAGCAGAAGAATTCAGCTTCCTTAGCGATGTCATCAGCCGTCAACGCAGCACGCGGAATTTCAATCATGGTACCTACTTCGTATTCCATAGCAACACCGGATGCAGCAATTTCTTCATCTGCAGCGGCTACAACTATATCCTTAACGTACTTTAATTCTTTAATATCGCCAACAAGCGGAATCATGATTTCCGGCTTAATTGTCCAGTCAGGATGAGCCTTCTTAACATTGATTGCAGCTCTGATAACAGCTCTTGTCTGCATTCTTGCAATTTCAGGATATGTTACTGCAAGACGGCAGCCACGATGACCCATCATCGGGTTGAACTCGTGAAGTGAATTAATGATATTTTTAATTGTTTCAACAGACTTGCCCTGAGTCTTTGCAAGCGCTTCAATGTCTGCTTCCTCGGTAGGAACAAACTCATGAAGAGGAGGATCAAGGAATCTGATTGTTACAGGATTGCCTTCCAATGCTTCATAAAGCTTCTCAAAATCGCCCTGCTGCATGGGGAGAATCTTATCAAGTGCTGCTTCTCTTTCTTCAACAGTATCTGAACAAATCATTTCTCTGAATGCGTCAATTCTGTTGCCCTCAAAGAACATATGCTCTGTACGGCAAAGACCGATACCTTCAGCTCCCAGCTCTCTTGCCTTCTTAGCGTCAGCAGGAGTATCTGCGTTTGTTCTAACCTTTAAAGTTCTGTATTTGTCAGCCCAGCTCATAATTCTGCCGAACTCACCTGCGATAGAAGCGTCAACCGTAGGAATAACGCCGTCATATATATTACCTGTTGAACCATCAATTGAAATGAAATCGCCTTCGTGGTATGTCTTTCCTGCAAGTTCAAACTTTTTATTTTCTTCGTCCATATTGATTGCTGAACATCCGGATACACAGCATGTACCCATACCACGCGCAACAACGGCTGCATGAGATGTCATACCACCGCGAACGGTCAAGATACCCTGAGAAGCCTTCATACCTTCAATATCTTCAGGTGATGTCTCAAGACGAACAAGAACAACCTTTTCACCGCGGGCATTCCAATCCTTAGCGTCCTCTGCAGTAAATACAATCTTACCGCACGCAGCTCCGGGCGATGCAGCCAATGCCTTTGCAACCGGCTCTGCCGCCTTCAATGCCTTCGGGTCAAACTGCGGATGAAGCAGTGTATCAAGGTTACGAGGATCAATCATAAGAACGGCTTCCTTTTCGGAAATCATTCCTTCATCAACCAAGTCGCATGCAATCTTCAAAGCAGCCTGAGCTGTTCTCTTACCGTTTCTGGTCTGAAGCATGTAAAGCTTTCTGTCTTCAATGGTAAACTCCATGTCCTGCATGTCGCGGTAGTGATTTTCAAGAGTATGACAAATTTCAACAAACTGATCATACACCTCAGGCATAACCTCCTTCAATTGGTCAATATGCTGAGGAGTTCTTACGCCGGCAACAACGTCTTCGCCCTGAGCGTTCATAAGGAATTCACCCATCAGCTTCTTTTCACCTGTTGCAGGGTCACGGGTAAATGCAACGCCGGTACCTGATGTTTCGCCCATGTTACCGAACGCCATCATCTGTACATTAACAGCTGTTCCCCATGAATAAGGAATATCGTTATCTCTTCTGTATACATTAGCTCTCGGGTTATCCCATGAACGGAATACTGCCTTAATAGCGCCCATAAGCTGTTCCTTCGGATCTGACGGGAAGTCTTCTCCGATTTTAGCCTTATATTCAGCCTTAAACTGTGAAGCAAGCTCCTTTAAATCATCAGCGGTAAGCTCAACATCCTGAGTTACGCCCTTCTTTTCCTTCATTTCATCGATAAGCTGTTCAAAATACTTCTTACCAACTTCCATAACTACATCAGAATACATCTGAATAAATCTTCTGTAACAGTCCCATGCCCAGCGGGGATTACCTGATTTTTCAGCCAGTGAATTTACAACAGTTTCATTAAGACCGAGGTTAAGGATTGTATCCATCATACCCGGCATTGAAGCTCTTGCACCCGAACGAACCGATACGAGCAGCGGATTTTCAACATCACCGAATTTCTTTCCGCAGATTTTTTCCATCTTTTCGATGTACTCCATGATTTCTGCCTGAATATCATCATTGATTCTTCTGCCGTCCTCATAATACTGAGTACAAGCCTCTGTTGAAATTGTGAAGCCCTGTGGTACCGGAAGTCCCAAGCCTGTCATTTCTGCAAGGTTTGCTCCCTTACCGCCGAGCAATTCTCTCATCTGGGCATTGCCCTCTGAGAATAAGTAAACGTATTTTTTACTCATTGGTTGATCCTCCTGTGTTTTATTTTGGGCATAAAATACCCATACTATATTACCCAACATTTCTATTATACCACAAATTACTAAAAAGTCCACACCCTTTTTGAACTTTATTTATATTTTTTATATTATTAATAAAAATTTTAATAATTTGACCAATATATCACAACATTTTTACGGATATTCTGTTGAAATAACCATATAAATGTGGTATACTTTTCTTATATATTATTAACGGAGAATTGTTATGAAGACTAAAACAACATATATTTGCCGCGAGTGCGGTTATCAGACGGCGAAATGGCTGGGAAAATGCCCCGGCTGCGGTCAGTGGAATACTTTGGACGAAACAGTTATAAACAAGGATAAAAATCCTGTTCCGTCTGCAGGAATATCTTCTGCAAGACGTCCAATATCCCGATTGCAGCAGGTTAGTACCGACAGCGAAGTCCGATATACAACAGGTTTATGTGAACTGGACAGAGTCCTCGGCGGAGGTCTGGTAAAAGGTTCGCTGGTCTTGGTGGGCGGTGACCCGGGAATCGGTAAGTCGACATTGCTTTTACAAATATGTCAAAGCCTCGGTCAGAGCAAAAAAATTCTTTATGTATCCGGCGAGGAATCGGAACGTCAGATAAAACTCCGTGCCGAAAGGCTTGGAGTTGACAGCGATAATATTTACCTTGTTTCGGAAAATGACGTTGCGTCCGTTCTGGAATGTATTAACCAAATTGAGCCCGATATTGTTATTATCGACTCAATTCAGACCATGAACTGCGAAGAAATCCCATCAGCATCAGGAAGCGTCCCGCAGGTTCGTGAATCTACCAACGCGTTTATGAGGATTGCAAAACAGAACGATATTTCAATCTTTATTGTCGGACATGTTACGAAGGACGGTTCTCTGGCAGGGCCGAGAGTTATGGAGCATATGGTTGACTGCGTACTGTACTTTGAGGGTGACCGTCAGATGAGTTTTCGTATACTTCGCGCCGTTAAAAACCGTTTTGGCTCTACCAACGAAATAGGCGTATTTGAGATGGCAAATTCCGGTCTTATTGAAGTGGAAAATCCATCTGCAATGCTTATCGAAGGGCGCAATGACAATAACTCCGGTTCGGCAATCGTATGCACAATGGAGGGAAGCCGCGGAGTTTTGGCTGAAATCCAGGCACTTGTTACCCCCACAGGTTTCGGAAATCCCCGACGCATGTCATCCGGCATCGACTTAAACAGAGTTATACTTATGATTGCCGTTCTGGAAAAAAGAGCACGCGTCAGTCTTTCAAATTACGACGTATATATAAATGTTGCGGGCGGTTTAAGAATTGATGAAACCGCTGTGGACTTGGGACTGTGCGCAGCAATTGTTGCAGGAAAAAATGATATTCCCATCCCCGGCGACATTATATTTATAGGCGAGGTGGGACTGGGTGGTGAGCTCCGTAGCGTATCACAGCCGGAAAAGCGAATTTCTGAAGCTGCAAAGCTGGGATTTAAAACAGCCGTAATGCCCAAACAATCTACAAAGGGAATTAAAATACCGGATGGCTTTAATATAAAGGGTGTGAGAACCGTTTCGGAGGCTCTTTCTTATCTCAAATAATAAAATTCCTGAAACAGATCAAGTTATTCTGTTTCAGGAATTTTTTATCTTACACCGAATAATAAATCCGCATAGGATGGGTACGGCCAATATTTTCTGTCTGTCATTATTTCTATTTGGTCGGCATAGCTTCTGACGTCATTCATTCTGCTTATTACGCTGTCTTTGTAAAAATCTGCCAGCTTTTGAGCGTCTTCGGAATATTTCTTTGTGTCGCAAAGACTTTCCTCAAGCATTTTCACCGCTTTGTACATTGAATCTGTAAGTTCGGACAGCTTTTTTATCTGTTCTTCCTCATAAGTACACTTAATGTCCTTTACAGCTGCTTTTTTTGCGATAACAGCATCCGAAAGAGTCTTTGCAAATTCCGATGCGGCAGGAAGAATATCTTTTTTCGCCATATCCAGCATCGTACGGGCTTCAATATTAAGGGTTTTTGCGTATGTTTCCAGGTGAATTTCATATCTGGCTCTAATCTCTGCCTCAGTGAAGACCTTGTGTGATGTAAACAAACGGATATTTTTCTCGTTAACATAATACGGCAGACAGTCAGGGGTTGTCCGAAGATTAAGAAGACCTCTTTTTTCCGCCTCTTCCACCCATTCGCCGTCATATCCGTTTCCGCTGAATATAATCCGCTTATGATCTTTTATCGTTCTTTTTATCAATTCATGCAGAGCGTAATCAAAATTATCCGCACCTTCAAGCTCGTCGGCAAACTGTTTCAAGCTTTCCGCAACAGCTGTATTGATTACCACATTTGGCCCCGATACCGACGCTGTTGAACCAAGCGCCCTGAATTCAAATTTGTTCCCGGTGAATGCAAACGGACTTGTTCTGTTTCTGTCGGTTGTGTCCTTCTGAAATTTCGGAAGAACATGCACGCCTACACGCATGATAGTTTTTTCCTTCGCATCATATCCCTCATCATGCTCAATTGCCTCAAGTATTTCTGTAAGCTCCTCACCCAGGAACATTGATACAATAGCCGGCGGAGCCTCATTTGCTCCCAAACGGTGATCGTTTCCTGCAGACGCAACAGAAACACGGAGCATGTCCTGATAATCGTCAACCGCCTTAATCACACTGCATAAAAACAGCAAAAACTGTGCGTTTTCATGAGGAGTCTCTCCGGGATCAAGCAGGTTTTTGCCGGTGTTTGTCGAAATAGACCAGTTATTATGCTTGCCGCTTCCGTTTACTCCTTCAAACGGCTTCTCGTGAAGAAGGCATACCATTCCGTGCTTTTTAGCAATACGCTGCATAAGCTCCATAGTAAGCTGATTGTGGTCCGCCGCAATATTAGTTGTGGTAAATATAGGCGCAAGCTCATGCTGTGCCGGAGCAGCTTCGTTATGCTCTGTTTTCGCAAGAATACCAAGCTTCCAAAGTTCGCTGTCCAGCTCGTCCATAAATCGCTTTACCTTTGACTTTATTGTACCGAAATAATGG
>JAQXUJ010000227.1 GCA_029219925.1 Clostridiales bacterium
TTGCTCTATGTTCGTTTCAGCCGGCGGAATTTTCAGCGGTAATTATTTTTGCACCGGCGGCGCATCGCCGGGAGGTACACCGAATTCGGCGATATGGGCATGGGCGGCGGCACACAATGACCTTTCGGGATTTTTACTGCCTGAGGACGTGCCGCATCCAATCAGGCGTAATTATTTCGGAATTGTAAATAATTTTGGGATATAATGTAAAAAAATTTTATAATGCCCTTTATTATTGGGAAAATTTATGATATACTAAGAAAAAGGCTTAAAATTACGGATTTGCGCCATGCACTTGCAGGAATATGCACGGAATGTGTTATGCCCGGGAAAATTTTAAGCCACGGTGTTATGAAAAAAGGGGGCAGAAGTATATGAACAGCAAGGTTCTAATTGTAGATAACGAAAAAAATATAGTCGAGCTTGTGCGGCTTTATCTTGAAAAGGAGGGTTTCACGGCACTTTGCGCGTATGACGGGAAGGAAGCGCTGGAGGTATTCAAGGAGAACTCGCCCGATATAGTCATACTGGACATAATGCTGCCGGAGATTGATGGCTGGGAGGTTTGCAAGGAAATACGAAAAAGCTCTGATACGCCGATAATCATGCTTACGGCGAAGTCGGACACCTTCGACAAGGTGTTGGGGCTTGAGCTGGGTGCGGACGATTATGTTACCAAGCCCTTTGAGGCGAAGGAGCTTTTAGCTCGAGTGAAGGCGGTACTGCGCAGATTTGAACCGCAGGAGCAGGCGACGTCCGACAAGGAGGTCAACTATAAAAACCTGTCCATAAATATCGAGAATTACGAGCTTAAGATAAACGGCGTGCAGGTGGAGGCGCCGCCCAAGGAGATAGAGCTTTTGTACTTTTTGGCGTCTAATCCCAACAGGGTATATACCAGGGAGCAGCTGCTTGAAGAGGTATGGGGATTTGATTATTTCGGCGATTCTCGGACGGTGGACGTGCATATAAAGCGTTTGCGAGAAAAGCTGGAGCCGGCGTATGCCGACTGGCAGCTTAAAACGGTATGGGGCGTGGGCTATAAATTTGAGGTAAAGAAATAAGTGCAGGATTGGGCATGAGCGGCGGCTCATGGATTAAATTAAGCCGCGGGAAGCAGCGGCGGAACGGAAGAGTATCATGTTTAAAACGATATTTCAGCGGCTTTTCTGGACAAGTACGGCGATAATAGTGTTCGTGGTAACGACGGTATCGCTGTGCATGTTCGGGCTGATGAACAGATTTGTGCTGGACGAAAAGATGAATTCCGCCATGAAGGCGTCGGGCAGCATTGAATATTTAACGAGGAATTTTGTGGAGGACGATGCGGACAGCCGTTACCGCCATATGTATGATTCCACGCTGGCGTCATGGTCGCTGATGGTGGAGGCGGATATTGCGGTGGTAAATCAGAACGGTGCGGTATTTGCGTCCACAAACGCGCGCCGGCGTGTGCCGCAGGATTTGGCGGCTAAGGTCACGTCGGGCGAAACGGTGCGCCGTCATGCGGGAGTAAAGGACGGCAAGGTATACATTATAGGCATACCAATTAGGTATAACAGCGAAATTATTGGTGGAATTTTCTATTTTTATCCGCCGGAAATCATGAAAAACACCCTGCGTGATTTCTCGTCAATGATATTCCTGTCGCTGATAGTTGCCATGATGATAGCGCTGTGTCTGATAGCCTTCGAGTCGAGGCACATATCCGGACCGTTAAAGCAGATAAACACGGCGGTTTTGGAGATAGCGTCGGGGAAGTTTGATAAGAGGGTAAATAATATCGCCAGTAACGATGAGATTGCCCAGCTTACGTCCAGCTTTAATTATATGGCGGATTCTCTCCAGCATCTGGAGGAGATGCGTGCCGGCTTTATTTCGGACATTTCCCATGAGCTGCGTACGCCGATGACTTCAATTTCCGGCTTTGTTCAAGGTATAATTGACGGCACAATTCCAAAAGATAAGGAAACGGAGTATCTCAAAATAGTGCTGGAGGAATCCAAGCGGCTTTCAAGGCTCACCAACGAGATGTTTGAAATGACGAAAATATCCTCGCCGCAGTATAAGCTGTCGGTAAAGCAGTTTGACCTTGCGGAGGCGGTGCGGCTGTGCATAATAAGTGCGGAGCAGAAAATTGACGAAAAAAATCTTGAGCTGGACGTGTGGTTTGAAAGCGACGTGATGAACGTGGCGGCGGACCCGGACGCAATCAAGCGGGTGATTATCAACCTGCTGGATAACGCCGTAAAATTCAGCGATGAAGGAAGGACAATTACAATCCGCATATTTGAGAAGGGCAAGCATGTGGTTTTTGAAATAATCAACTACGGCGCCGGAATCAGCGACGAGGATTTGCCGCATATCTTCGACAGATTTTATAAGTCGGACAAGTCACGCAGTCCGGGCAGAGCCGGAGCGGGACTGGGGCTGTCCTTTGCGAAGAATATAATGACCCTTCATTCACAGACGATTACGGCGACGAGCGTTCCCTATGAAGGAACTGTAAAAAAGACTACATTTACCTTTACTCTGGAAAAGGCGTAAATGTTTGAGAGAGAAGAATAACGGAGGCAGGACATGGATTTTGATGTAATAATAATCGGAGCGGGACCGGCGGGACTGAGCGCCGGAATATACTGCGGACGTGCCGGCTTAAGTACGCTGGTGCTGGCGCCTCAGGGAACCGGCGGACAGGTGAGCTATACCAATGAGATAGAGAATTATCCGGGCTTTGCCGGCACCGGTGCGGAGCTGTCGGAGAAGATGTATGAGCAGGCTGTGCAGTCGGGAGCGGTGTTTGCCGGAGAGAAGGCGCAGGAGCTTAAGAGTGTTCAGGGTGCGTGGTCGGTGCGGACAAGACGAGGAGAATACCGGGCAAAAAAGGTAATTATTGCAACGGGCGCCGACCCGAGAAAGCTGGGCGCCGACGGTGAGGAGCGGTTTAAGGGAGCGGGAGTGTCCTACTGCGCCACCTGTGACGGAGCGTTTTTCAAGGACAAGACGGTTATGGTAGTGGGCGGCGGAAATACGGCATTTTCCGATGCGCTGTATCTGTCGCGGTTCTGCAGAAGGGTGTATCTCGTGCACAGAAACGAAAAGTTCCGTGCCTCCAGGGTATTAATCGACCGTGTGCGCCGGAGCAGCAAGATTTTGATACGAACCAATGAAACGGTGGAGAAAATTCAGGGAGAAGCATCGGTAAAGTCGGTGGTATTAAAGCATACCCTGTCATCGAGAATGAGCGTAATTGAAACCGATGCGGTTTTCGCAGCGGTGGGCAGAGTGCCGCAAAGCGAGCTGGTAAGCGGCATTGCGGAGCTTACCGATGAAGGGTATATTGTCACGGATGACAGAATGCATACCGATAAAGAGGGACTTTATGCGGTGGGTGATGTGCGTAAAACGCCGCTTAGGCAGATAGTAACGGCGGCTGCCGATGGTGCGGTTGCTGCCGAGGATATAGCAAATTCATTATAGGGGCACGGTTAATGGGAATGAAAAAACTGTTTAAATATATGAAGGAATACAGAAAAGAGGCATTTTTAGGGCCTCTTTTCAAGCTGCTTGAGGCATCCTTTGAGATGTTTGTGCCGCTGGTTGTGGCGGCGGTGATAGACAACGGAATACCGGCGGGGGATAAGGGCTATGTGCTGAAAATGTGCGGAATGTTGGTACTGCTGGCGTCGGTAGGGCTTACCTGCACGCTTTTTGCGCAGTATTTCGCGGCGAAGGCGTCGGTGGGATTTGTGACGAAGATACGGCATGCGCTGTTTTGCCATATACAATCGCTGTCCCATACCGAGCTGGACAGAACAGGCATATCCACGCTGATTACGCGTATAACGGGCGACGTAAATCAGGTGCAGACGGGAATGAATTTAACGCTGCGCCTGCTTTTGCGTTCGCCCTTTGTGGTTTTCGGGGCAATGATAATGGCGTTTACGGTGGACGTAAAGGCGGCGCTGATTTTTGAGGCGGTGATACCTGTTTTGGCGGCGGTGGTGTTTTTCATCATGCTTGTGTCCATACCGCTGTACAGGAAGGTGCAGGCAAATCTGGACAGGGTGCTGGGTATCACCCGTGAAAATATGACGGGCAGCAGGGTAATCCGTGCCTTCTGCAAGGAGGATGAGGAAATTGCGGAATTTGACAGGCGCAACGGGGAGCTTGCGGCGTCACAGCGGTTTGTGGGCAGAATTTCTGCGCTGATGAATCCGCTGACCTACGGGATTATAAATGTGGCGGTAATAGCGCTGATGTGGACGGGAGCTCTGCGGGTAAATGCGGGGACGCTGACGCAGGGTGAGGTTGTGGCGCTTTATAACTATATGTCTCAGATTTTGGTGGAGCTTATTAAGCTTGCCAATCTGATAATCAACATCACGAAATCAATTGCCTGCGGAAACAGGATTCAGCAGGTGCTTGAGATAGAGCCGTCGGTGGAAGGCGGCGGAGTAACCGAAGGAAAGCCGGGGACAGCCGCAGTGGAGTTTAAGAACGTATCCTTAAGATATAAGGGAGCGGCGGAAAATTCCCTGGAGAATATCAGCTTTACGGCGGCTCACGGCGAAACGGTGGGGATAATCGGAGGAACGGGTTCGGGCAAAAGCTCGCTTGTGAATCTGATTCCGCGGTTTTACGATACCTATAGCGGAGAGGTGCTGGTGGACGGCGTGAACGTGCGTGATTACGACGTGGAGGCTTTGCGCGGCAAGATTGCGGTTGTGCCTCAGAAGGCGGTGCTGTTCAGAGGAACGGTGCGTGAAAATCTGCTGTGGGGAAAGGAGGACGCCACGGAGGACGAGCTGTGGGCGGCTGTTGAGGCGTCCCAGTCGGCGGATATTGTAAAGGGAAAGCCGGGCGGACTTGACAGCATGATTGAGCAGGGCGGAAAGAATCTTTCGGGGGGTCAGAGGCAGAGGCTTACCATAGCCCGGGCGCTGGTAAAGAATGCGGAAATTCTTATTATGGACGACAGCGCATCCGCATTGGATTTCGCCACCGACGCAAGGCTGCGTGCGGCGATTAAATCGCTTAAGAACAAGCCCTGTACCTTTATCGTTTCCCAGCGTGCGTCGTCGGTTATGCATGCCGACAAAATAATTGTGCTGGAGGACGGAGCGGCGGTGGGTATAGGCACTCACGAGGAGCTGCTGAAGGGCTGTAGTGTCTATGCGGAGATTTATGCCACGCAATTCAGGCAGGAGGAAGAAAATGGCTAAGAAAAACACGCTTATACGGGTGCTGAAATATGTAAAAAAATATCGGATATTAATGACTGCCTCCGTAATTCTGGCGGCGGTCACGGTAGCGCTTACGCTGTATGTGCCTGTGCTGGTGGGCAGGGTAATCGACTGCATAGTGACGGCGGGACAGGTAAATTTCGGCGCAATCAAGCCGATTTTGGCGGAAATAGGCATTGTGACGGCGGTTACGGTGGTTTTGCAGTGGGTGATGAATAATGTCAACAATTACGTAACCTTCAATGTGGTGCGGGACGTGCGTGCCGACGCCTTCCGCAAGCTGGAGGTACTGCCTCTCAGCTTTATTGACTCGCATCGTCCGGGAGAGATTGTGAGCAGGATTATTGCCGATGCGGACCAGTTTTCCGAGGGACTTCTGATGGGATTTGCGCAGCTGTTTACGGGAGTGGTAACGATTTTAGGCACGCTGTTTTTCATGTTCCGACTGAATGTGGGAATAACGGCGGCGGTGGTTGTGCTTACGCCGGTTTCGCTGTTTGTTGCGAAGTTCATTGCCGGAAGAACCTATTCCATGTTCAAAAAGCAGTCGGAAATCCGCGGAGAGCAGACGGCGCTGATTGATGAAATGATAGGAAATCAGAAGATTGTGAAGGCGTTGTCCTATGAGGAAAAGGCGACGGAGCGGTTTGATGAAATCAATGAAAGGCTGGAGAAATATTCGCTGAGGGCGATTTTCTTCTCATCGCTGACCAATCCCACTACCCGTTTCGTAAATGCGCTGGTTTATGCGTGCGTGGCGCTGTTTGGCGCATTTTCGGTAATCGGCGGAGGCATTACGGTGGGAGGGCTTTCCTGTTTTTTAAGCTATGCGAACCAGTATACCAAGCCGTTTAACGAAATTTCGGGAGTAGTGACCGAGCTGCAGAACGCACTTGCCTGTGCGGCGAGAATATTCGAGCTGATTGACGAGCCGCCGCAGAGTGAGGATGCGGACGGACAGCTTGGCAGAGCGGACGGAAGGGTAGAGCTTGACGGAGTCAGCTTTTCCTATACGCCGGAGCGGAAGCTTATTGAAAATCTGAGCATTTCGGTAAAGCCGGGGCAGAAGGTTGCGATAGTTGGTCCGACCGGCTGCGGAAAAACCACGCTGATAAATCTTTTAATGCGGTTTTACGATGTAACGGGCGGAGAAATAAGGGTGGACGGCAAAGATATCCGCAGTGTGACCCGCAGGAGTCTGCGTAAAAATTACGGGATGGTTTTGCAGGAAACCTGGCTGAAAACCGGAACTGTCCGGGAAAATATTGTAATGGGCAAGCCGAATGCCACCGACGAGGAAGTGATTGAGGCGGCGAAGGCGGCGCACAGCCACGGATTTATAAAACGTCTGCCGGATGGATATGATACGGTCATTTCGGACAATGACGGACTTCTGTCCCAGGGCGAAAAGCAGCTTTTATGCATAACCCGTGTCATGCTGTGCCTGCCGCCAATGCTAATTCTGGACGAGGCTACATCTTCAATAGATACTCGAACCGAGATGAAAATTCAGGATGCCTTCAGCCGGCTTATGAAGGGGCGCACCGGCTTTATTGTGGCGCATAGGCTGTCCACCATACTGGATGCCGACCTGATTTTGGTTATGAAGGACGGAAATATTATTGAGCAGGGCACGCACAGCAGTCTTATGGCGGAAAACGGGTTCTACACGGCGCTGTATAACAGCCAGTTTAAAAGCTGATTCGGAAAGCTGCTTTGTTGACGGGAAAAACGATAAACGCAAAGAACCTTAGCATATTGTGGATTAAAAGTAATAATATAGTACGATTAACTATTGAAAAAAAACAAGCTGTGTGATATAATATGTTGTATTGTAAGGTCTTATTTTCGAAAAAGGACGCATAAACAAAGGAGATAGAATAAAAGATGAAATTAGGAATAGTAGGACTTCCGAATGTGGGGAAATCAACGCTGTTTAATGCAATAACTCAGGCAGGAGCGGAATCGGCAAACTATCCGTTCTGCACAATTGAGCCGAACGTAGGCGTTGTGGATGTGCCGGATGAAAGAATTGACAATCTGGCGAAGATGTATAATCCGAAGAAGGTCACCCGGGCATATATTGAGTTTGTGGATATAGCCGGACTGGTTAAGGGTGCGTCCAAGGGCGAAGGACTGGGAAACAAATTCCTGTCGCATATTAGGGAGGTTGACGCCATTGTCCATGTGGTACGCTGCTTTGAGGATACAAATATAACCCACGTGGACGGGAGCATTGACCCTCTGCGCGACATTGAAACAATTAATTTGGAGCTGATATTTTCCGATATAGAAATAATCGACAGAAGGATTGACAGAACCAAAAAGGCTATGAAGGGCGACAAATCTCTTGCCAAGGAGCTGGAGCTTTTAGAGCGGGTCAAGGCGGCAATGGAGGACGGAAAGCCGGCAAGAAGTCTCGAATACAGCGAGGACGAGGCGGCGATTATGCGTGAAATTTCGCTGATTTCCATGAAGCCTGTTATATATGCCGCCAATGTTGCCGAGGATGATTTTAAAAAAGGAATTGAAAATAACCCCTATGTGAAGAAGGTGGAGGAGCTGGCAAAGACGGAAAATGCGCAGGTAATGCCGGTTTCGGCGCGTATTGAAGAGGAAATTTCCCAGCTGGATGATGACGAAAAGGCTATGTTCTTAGAGGAGCTGGGCATGGAGGAATCGGGGCTTGACCGTCTGATAAAGGCAAGCTACACGCTGCTGGGGCTTATCAGCTACCTAACGGCGGGCGAGCCGGAGGTTCGAGCATGGACAATAAAAAAAGGTACGAAAGCGCCCCAGGCGGCGGGAAAAATTCACACCGATTTTGAACGTGGTTTTATCCGTGCGGAGGTTGTGGCATATGATGACCTCATGGCATGCGGGAGCATGACTGCGGCGAAGGAGAAGGGGCTTGTCCGTTCGGAGGGGAAGGATTATGTCATGAAGGACGGAGATATTGTACTGTTCAGATTTAACGTCTGACGAAAGAGGGGGATTGTGCGAAATGTGCGCAGTCCCTTTTTGATAGAAAAACTGCTTGATTATTCGGCTGACTTATAGTATAATAATATTAGCCGTTAAGGGGAAAAACGGGAGAGATACTATGGAAGTTTACGGAACAAAACCGAAGATGTTTACAAAGGCATGGTGGGGATATTTTTGGTACTATTATAAATGGCATACGCTTGCGGCGGCATTTGTGCTGACGGTGATAATTACCGGTGTTGTGCAGTGTGCAACTGACGTAAAATATGACCTTCAGGTAGACTATGTTGTGGACGGAATACTGTCTGACGAACAGAAAACGGCATTGGAGCAGCTGATGTGCGAAAACATCGGCGACGCCGGCGGGAACGGAAAAATCGATGCATTTGTACTTTATCTGAACATGGCCGAAACCAAAGATATACAGATGAAGCAGGCAATGCAGACTAAGCTGTTTTTGGAGCAGGGGTATTCGGAATCCTTTGTGTTTATCGCATCAAAGGATTATATAAGCTGGCTTGCCTCGGCGGAGATATTCGAGCCGGTTTCGGCGTGGGCGCCGGACGCAGAGGGCGATTATTACGCAAGTCTTGCCGGCTGTACGGCGCTGGAGGAGCTGGGGATAGATACGTCGGATTTGTATGTGGCGGTTCGTAAGCTGCGCAAGGACGAGGATAAGGATTTCGCAAAGGCGCAGTACGAAAACGGAATGAAATTTGCACAATTTTTAGTAAGTAAGAGGTGAGCCGGTGGATACGGAGTATGAGCTTTTTGAGAAATATAAGCATACCCATGACAAGAAAATAAGAGATGAGCTGGTAAATCGGTATACGTATATGGCGAAGATTCTTGCCCATAAATTTGACCGGTGCGGAGTGGAGTTTGACGATATATATCAGGTGGCATGTATGGGGGTTGTGCTGGCTTTGGAGCGGTTTGACCCGGACAGAGGGGTACAGTTTGCAACCTTTGCCACGCCTACGATAATGGGCGAAATCCGGCGGTTTTTGAGGGATAAGGCAAAATGCGTAAAGGTGCCGCGGAAGCTCTATGAGGTTTTGTGCCGTGCGGAAAGCATAAGAAAGCGTGAGGGACATGTATCGGCGGAGGAGCTGGCGCAGATGCTGGACGTGCCGGAGGAAACGGTGCTGGAGGCGTATCAGGCGGGCGACTCGGCATTTATAAAATCCCTGGAGGACGTAGCCTACACCGATGGCGGTCTTGCCGTATCGGCAATGGTTGGCTATGATGACGAGGGCTTTACCATGATTGAGGACCGGGATTTTATGCAGTATTGTATGGACAATCTGTCGGAAAGGGAAAATATGCTGTTCAGGCTCAGATTTTACGACGGAAAAACCCAGCGCCAGACAGCGGAAAAAATGGGCGTATCCCAGATGTACGTGTCCCGCATGGAGCAGAGAATTATAGGGAAGATAAAGAAGATATACCAGAACGGCTTTGAAAGGGTGTGACGGTTGTGGCGGACGCGGCGCTGTACCTGTTACGGAAATACAGAAATTGAAATAAAAACTAAGCACCGTAAGACATTTATCTTTCGGTGCTTTTTCTGTTTTAAGACTTATTTTCTCCTAAGAGAACGTTTGTTATTTTAGTATAAACCTCGTCGGGATGCGCCTTAAAATTTCTTATCATCTGAGCGGCGATTTCTCGGGTACCGGCGTAGAAGGTAAGCTCCATAAGCGGTGAAGCGCTGTCGTAAAGGGCACATTCCACGCCGAATTCGCGCTTGTTTATCTCCACCAGCTTTGCCTTAACGCTGCGCTTTAGCTGTTCCTGCTCAAAAAACGGATCGATATGTTCGGCAATCTGGTCGCGGATGTAAACGGGTATGGAATGTTCAAAAAATCCGTTTGCCTGCACACCCTTTTCGGTCAGCTCATAAATGGGCATTTTCTCATCATAGCCGTTGGGCAGTTTGCGCACGTACTCAATCTGTACCAGATTGTCGAGGGCAATCTGAAAGTTGGCGAAATTTATATTGCAGTTGTCCAGGGTAAGGCAGGTGAGCTGGGAATGTGTAACCCGCCGTGCCGCCTTGGACAGTGTGAACAGTATGATATATTGTATCATTACGGGGTCGTCAACCTCTCTCATATACATTTTTTTATTCCTCCCGAAAAAAATATCATATTTATTATAGCATATTTTTCGAAAAAATGATATAATAATAGAAAATATTTTACAAATTATTTAAACGGCGAACGGAGGAGTAACGTAAAAATAAGCTGCGCATCTTACCGCTTTTTGCTCGGGGCGGTACACTCGTACAGCACCGCTCGCTGCAAAGCGGCAATCTGCTTGCTTCTTTTTACGTTGAATTTGTGCTGCCGCACGGCGGCGGAATGGAGGAATAATATGGCAAGACTTACGGAGGAGGAAGAGCTGAAGCGACAGGCGGTTATGCTGGAACGGGAGCGTCAGCTGTGGAGTTCGGGATACAAATACATAGCGGGCGTGGACGAAGCTGGCAGAGGACCGCTGGCGGGACCGGTCTATGCGGCGGCGGTTATACTGCCGGAGGACATACGCCTGGACGGAATAAATGATTCAAAAAAGCTGTCGCCGAAAAAACGGGAGGAGCTGTTCGAAGAAATCAAGGCATCTGCCGCCGCCTATGCGGTATGGTCGGTGGACGAGAGAGTTATCGACGAGGTGAATATTTTAAACGCCACATATATGGCGATGAACGGCGCTGTTTCGGCGATTTCGGTGAGGCCCGGCTATGTGCTGATAGACGGAAACAGCATAAGGGGAATGGAAATTCCTCATGAAACCATGGTAAAGGGTGACGCAAAGAGCATGTCGATTGCGGCGGCATCGATTATGGCGAAGGTGTCCAGAGACAGGTATATTATCGAGATGGCGGAAAAATATCCGGAATACGGCTTTGAGCGGCACAAGGGCTACGGAACGAAGGAACATACCGAGGCGATTTTGAAGTACGGTCCCTGTCCGATACACAGAAAAACCTTCTTGAAAAAGCTGTTGGGGGAGATATAATGACAACCAAGGAAATAGGAGATTTTGGCGAAAAAGCGGCGTGCCGATACCTGAAAAGACGGGGCATGGAGATTGTGGAACGCAATTTCCGCACCCGTTCGGGCGAGATTGATATTATCGCAAAGGACGGCTCTGCCACGGTGTTTGTGGAGGTAAAAACCCGGCGTACAAAGGATTTCGGCAATCCCGGAGAGTTTGTGGATTACAGAAAGCAGGAGAAAATCATGAAAACCGCGGTTTACTATCTCGGCAGAGATGATGTGGAAATGCGCTTTGACGTGATTGAGGTGCTTTATCGGGTCAGGCTGGGAAAGCCGTGGGTTTCGGAGATAAATCATATAGAAAATGCATTTTAGGTTAGCGGAAATTGAATAGTGAGGGGGATTTAATGAAGGATTTTATAATCTTTGATACACATTCGGATACCATGAGTGAGCTATTAAATCAAAATAAGCGCCTGTCGGAAAACGATATGCATATTGACATGAAGCGCATGTCGGAGTACAAATCGTACACGCAGGTATTTGCGGCGTTCATTGACCCGGAGTATAAGGACTGCGCCATGGAGCGGGCGGAACAGGTTATCGGCTGTTTTTACCGTGAGACGGAGGCAAACGGGATAACGGTATGCAGGAGCTATTCCGAATGGGAGCGGGCAAAAACTCCGGTCAAGGCGTTTCTGAGCCTGGAGGGAGGCGAGCCGATAGGCAGTATTGAGGATTTACATAAGCTGTACGGATTGGGGGTGCGCATGATTGCACTGACCTGGAACTTCCGCAATCGTCTTGCCTGCGGCGTATGCGAGGAGGAGGACACAGGGCTGACCGATTTTGGGCGCAGGATTGTACGGGAGATGGACCGGCTGGGGATAATTCTGGACGTGTCGCATTTAAGTCCCAAATCCTTTTGGGACGCAGCGGAAATATGGGATAAACCCCTGTGTGCCAGCCATTCCTGCTCAAAGACGGTGCATGACCATGTACGAAATCTGACCGATGAGCAGTTCCTTAAAATCAAGGAAAGCCGCGGCGTTGTGGGAATTAATTTTTATCCCGACTTTCTTGGAGGTGATATTGGCGATATAAAGCGCCATATTGACCGGTTCTTGCAGCTTGGCGGAGAGGACAATATTGGTCTTGGGAGTGACTTTGACGGCGTGGAGAGGCTTCCCGCCGGAGTGAACGGCGTTCAGGATATGGATAAGGTAATAATGTCGCTGCCCTATGAAACAAAGCTTAGGGAAAAGATTGCCTATCGCAATTTTTTGCGGCTGTTCAAGGAATACGATTGTTAATTATGCATAGATATGTATAAAAATGCAATGATATTTTGTGAGATAAATTATGAAATTTTATATACTGCGATATTGCATTTAAGGCAAAAAAGTGGTATAATTAAAGTATAATTTTTACTAAAATGAAATTTCATAGACAAGAAAATTCATATGGAGGGCGTTATGATTTCAAAAAAAGCATCGCAGGTGTCGCCGTCGCCGACGCTGGCAATAGACTCAAAATTTAAGGAAATGAAGGCAAACGGCATTGACGTAGTAGGTTTTGGCTGCGGCGAGCCGGATTTTGACACGCCCGAGCATATTAAGGAAGCGGCGATTGCGGCGATTTTGCGTGGAGAAACAAAGTACACGCCGGCGGCAGGTACGCTGAAGCTGCGCAAGGCTGTGGCGGATAAGTTCATGAGGGAGAACGGTCTTTCCTATAAGCCGACGGATATTGTGGTATCAAACGGTGCCAAGCATTCGCTTATAAACGCATTTACGGCGATTTTAAATCCCGGCGACGAGGTGCTTGTGCCGGCGCCCTACTGGGTAAGCTATCCGGAGATGATTAAGCTGGCGGACGGTGTGCCGGTGATTGTAAATACCAGCGAGGATGAGGAGTTCAAGGTGAATCCTGTCATGCTGGAGGCGGCTGTAACGCCGAAAACAAAGGCAATGGTAATAAACAGTCCTTCAAATCCCACGGGCATGGTTTATACTGAGGAGGAGCTGCGAGCCATTGCGGAGTTTGCGGTTTCGCATAACCTGTATGTTATTTCGGACGAAATTTACGAGCATCTGATTTATGAGGGAAAGCATGTAAGTATTGCGTCCTTCAACGATAAGATAAAGGATTTAACGGTGGTGGTAAACGGCGTATCCAAGACCTTTGCCATGACAGGCTGGCGAATCGGCTATGCGGCGGCGAACCCTGAAATTGCCGCAGCCATGTCAAGTATACAGTCCCATGCGGCGTCCAACCCCAACTCCATAGCTCAGGAGGCGGCATATGCGGCGCTGGAGGGCGGCATGGAGGCGGCGGAAAAGATGCGTAAGCAGTTTAAGCGCCGTCGTGATTTCATGGTGGATATGTTTAGCAGTATCGACGGAGTATCGTGCAGTAAGCCTCACGGCGCATTTTATATCATGATGAATATTGACGAGCTTATCGGAAAAACTCTGTACGGAACGACAATCCGCAATGCGGATGATTTTGCGCAGCTGTTTTTGGATGTTGCCAAGGTTGCGGTGGTTCCGGGAACGGGATTCGGAGTGAACAATTACGTGCGCTGGTCCTACGCAACCAGCATGGACAACATTGTTGAAGGCATAGAAAGGCTGAAAAAGTTTTTGCAGGCAGCAAATTTTCAGTAAAAAAACGGAATGTTGAAGCCCCTTTGCGAATAGTATTTATTACTATGTACAAAGGGGATTTTTTTATGGTGAAAAACTTTCGGACGCTGATTTTTTTTGTATTTCTGGCGTTGTACGGGCTGGGGGTATGTATCGGAGGGGTGCGGCAGGTAAAAACCAATGCGCAGACCGAAATGTACGAATATCTGACGGGAGCTGTATCGGGCTACGACGCAACGGCTGCGTCGAGCATAAAAAGCGTTGCCAAGGATAACGCGGTTCTGCTTGTGGTATTAGCTGTGTCGGGACTGTGCCGTCCTCTGTCGGTGCTGGCGGCGGCAGCAATGGCGGCGAAAGGCTATGTTACGGGATTTTCAATAACCGCCATACTACGTCTGTGCGGATTGAAGGGAATATTTTTATGCACCGCAAATCTGCTGTCGGTCATGCTTACCGTGCCGGCGGTGGCATATTTCGGCGCGTCGTCGGCGGAAAACCTGTTCAAAAATAGGGGAGACAGGATTTTTTATAAATATTATCTGATTTTATTAATAATTTTGACCGCAATATTTTGTGTGGATAGTCTTGCCAGAGGCGTTTTCTCAACAATATTTATGAAATTTGCGGCGTCTTTTACAAAAACTGCCTGAAAAAAAACAGTTGTATAAATAGAAAAAACGTGATAAAATAAAGAAATAGGGAAAAAAAACGAATTTTGCCGAAAAATCAGGAAAAAACGTCATCGGACTTTTTCGTATCATTTTGTGAAGGGAGGATTGTCATGCAGGAGCTGCTGGACGGATTTGTTGTTTCGCTGTCGGGAGCGGACAAAAAATCCCGGAATACCGTTTTGTCATATAAGCGCGACATTGCACATTACATAGACTACCTGAAAAGCAACGGAGTTGACAGCATAAAAAAAACCGACCGTCAGACGGTCATTACATATCTGCTGTTTCTGAAACGCCACGGACGGGCGTCCTCAACAATTTCACGCAATCTTGCATCGCTGCGCTCCTTTTACATGTACGTTATTGACAGCGGTGTGAATATGAACGATCCCACCATGAATCTTGAAACGCCGAGGACAGTACGGAAGGAGCCGGGAGTGCTGACAACTCAGGAAGTGGATTTGCTCCTGTCCCAGCCGAAAAGTACCGACGCCAAGGGATGTCGGGATAAGGCTATGCTGGAGCTTTTGTACGCAACGGGGATAAAGGTTTCGGAGCTTATCAATCTGCGGGTGGATGACGTGAACATAGGAATGGGACTGCTGCATTGCAGGACAGCTTCTCATGAACGGGTAGTTCCAATCGGGCATATTGCCTCGTCGGTGGTGGCGAATTATATTGAGCGTGTGCGTCCCAACCTTGTGCTTAACGAAAATATTCCGTATCTGTTTTTAAACCGTAGCGGAATGCAGCTGTCGAGGCAGGGGTTTTGGAAAATTCTTAAGCATTACGGCAAAACTGCCGGAATAAATAAGGAGATTACTCCGTACACACTGCGCCATTCCTTTGCCATGCACCTGCTTGAAAACGGCGCGGATTTAGAGGCGATACGCCAGCTTTTGGGGCATACCGATATTTCCGCCACGCAGATTTACTCAAAGATGCTGGACAGCCGGATTAAGGAAGTTTACGAAAAAGCGCATCCCAGAGCATAATAAAAGCTCTTGAAATCCGATTTCAAGAGCTTTTTTATATTGTATATCAATTTTGAAAAGTCTTAGTAATACAGTAATGCAAACCGTAATTTTACATTCGGACATTGGATAAAAATTCCCGCAGGCGTTGGCTTTGCGGCCGTTCAAAAATATCTTCGGGCGAGCCCTCCTCGGCAATCACGCCATTATCCATAAACACAACCCTGTCGGATACGTTGCGTGCGAACGCCATTTCGTGAGTTACGATTATCATTGTCATATCGCGGTCGGCAAGGGATTTAATAACCTTTAAAACCTCGTTTGTAATTTCGGGGTCAAGTGCGGATGTGGGCTCGTCAAACAGCATGATTTCGGGGTTAAGGGCAAGTGCACGGCAGATAGCCACACGCTGCTGCTGACCTCCGGACAGCTCACAGGGGTAATTATCGTACTTATCGCTGAGCCCGGCGCTGTTCATGAGCTTCTTTGCATTTTCCACAATCTCTGCATAAATTCTGTCCTTGCTTCCGCTGAAATCGGGGCGTTCCTTTGCCAGCAGCTTTGGCGCAAGAATGACGTTTTCAAGAGCTGTATACTGAGGAAACAGGTTAAAGGACTGGAACACAAATCCGAATTTCAGCTGATTTTTTCTTAGCTGAGCAGCGGTCATTTTCTGCTTTGTCGCACCGTCGAAGATGGTTTCGCCGCCTAAAATAATCTGCCCTTTATCCGCTTTTTCAAGGAAGTTTATACAGCGAAGGAGTGTGGTTTTTCCGCTTCCCGAGGAGCCGATGACAGACACGACCTCGCCCTTTTCCATTGAGAAGGACACGTCCTTTAAAACCTTGGTTTTTCCGAAGTCTTTCATTAGGTTTTTAATTTCTAATATTGGCATATCCGGTCCCTCCTTAACTCTTGTAATAATTCAGTTTTTTCTCGATGAAGCCAAACAGCAGGGTCAGAATACCGTTGAAGGCAAGGAAATAGATTGATGTCGAGAAAAGCGGTGCGATAAGTCCTTTTTTTGTAAATCTCTCGGCACACATAAGAATTTCCGCAACTCCGACGATACGTGCAAGAGAGGTATCCTTAACAAGGGTGATTACCTCGTTGCTCATGGGTGGGGTAATGCGTTTGATCACCTGGAACAGCACAACCTTAAAGAATACCTGAGGCTTAGTCATGCCGAGAACCTGTCCCGCCTCGTACTGACCGCGGGGTATGCTTTCAATTCCGCCGCGGTATATTTCGGAAAAGTATGCGGCGTAATTGATTACAAAAGCTATCAAAACAGCCGTCATACGAGATTGCATTGGCATATCAAAAAGCAGTCCCGGCGCATACAGTACAACCATTATCTGGAGCATAAGTGGTGTTCCTCGGATAATCCAAACAAAGGTTTTGGTCAGCCATTTCAGCGGCTTGAATTTCGACATTGAGCCGAAGGTGATGACCAATCCCAGGGGAATTGCCATCAGGAGCGTCATGGCGAAGATAAAGCAGTTCTGTCCGAAGCCCTGAATCAGTGATTTTGTAACTTCATTCATAATTAATTCCTCCAATTTAAAGGTTCTCTGTCCTGATGATAGCGTCAAAGAGCATATCTGCGGTTATTTCGTATGGAATAACCTCCATGTCCGGGTCGGATACGGCGGATTGCAGGACATTGTCAAATGCTTGTCGTTGGGGTATAATGCCGCGCTCCGAAAGAGTTGTTTCGATGCCGATGCTCTTCAGAAAATTTTTCAGTCTTACCGCCTCGTCGATATTTCCGTCAAGGACCAGCTGAACGATGGACGCATAGCCTACCACGTCGCCGTGGAGGAACTTTTTTTCAAAGCCGTCAAGGTTGGTAAGTCCATAGAAAAGCGCATGAGCCGCCGCACCGTTAAACTTCTCATTAATCAGCATGGATACCATACCGGTGCTTATAAGAATTATAAGAATAACGTTTTCGAGAGAATCCGAAATGCGCCGGTTTTTACAGTCGTCAAGCGCCGCCGCAGCGTCGGCGAAGAGGGGCTTGTTGCACATTCCGCTTATGCACAGCGCCATCTCGTCGGCGTATGATTTATGGGCGTTCCGGGCAGAAAATTCTGCCTCATAATATTTGGCGAGGGTATCGCCTATGCCGGCGCGAAGGTATTTTACCGGCGCGTCTGCGATTATTTGCGTGTCTATAAAGCAATGATACGCCGGCTTGTCGTAGTGCCAGAAGCCTTCAAAGACGTGGTTCTTTGCGTAAACAACAGATAGTGCGGAGGAAGCGGCACAGGTGGAAGCAATGGTAGGAACGGTGACAACGGGCGTACCCAGGAGATATGCCGTGCCTTTGGCGGTATCGAGGGCTTTTCCGCCGCCGACGCCTATAACGAAATCGATGTCGGCACCCTTGTAGGTTTCGTAAAGCTCACGCATGCGCTCGGAATAGCATTCGTTGCCGTAGATAACGGTATCTGCAATATCAAACTGTCCGTCAAGAGCAGTTTTCAGCTTATCCAGCGATTTTGAAAGGGCGGTTTTTCCGCCGATAATGAGAACACGTCTGCCCAGAGGCACGCATATTACCGCAATTTTATTGAAAGCGTCACTGCCGATAGTATAGCCACAAAAGTAATTTTCCTTCATGTATTTCCTCCGAATATCCCTAAAAACACGGAAAAAGCCTACAGAATTTGTACGCTTTTTCCGGAAAGGTATCAAAAATGTTGAATTATTTCTTGATTAATGCGTCTGTCAGATTGTATTTAGCCGCAATTTCCTCAACTGTACCGTCAGCATAAAGCTCAGAGATAGCCTTGTCAACGGCTGCGGTCAGGTCGCTGCCCTTTCTGAAGGCAATGCCGTACTGCTGGTCGCCGAAATTGTTGTCCATGTTGCATACCAGGTCGGAGTAATCGGTGCCTTCGCCGGTCATTGCAAGAGCGCATACACTGTCAACGAGAGCGGCGTCTGCGGTACCTGACTTAACCTCCATAAGAGCCTTTGCCATGGAGTCAACGCCGGTGTAGTTAGCTCCTGCGAAGAATTCCTTAGCAGAAACAACAACTGTGTCGTCATCTTCAATTTCGCCCGTGATTTTGCCTTCGCCGGTTGAACCCTGCTCGGCAACAAGTTTAATTCCGTCAATATTTGCGAGGATTGCGTCTGCCTTATCCTTCTTCATAACAAGCGCCTGAGTATTTTTGAGGTACGGCTCGGAAATGCTCATGTTCTGCTTTCTTTCCTCTGTGATACACATGCCGTTCCAGATACAGTCGATGTTCTTTGAGTTAAGCTCAACCTCTTTGGAATCCCAGTTAATTTCAACGTATTCCGGAGTAATTCCCAGCTTTTCGCAGACAGCATCGCCCAGCTCCTTATCAAAACCGATAAGCTCACCGTTGTCGTCCTTGTAGTCCAGGGGAGCAAACAGCGTAATGCCGATTGTCATTTTGCCCTTGTCAGTAACGTAAGCCAGGTCGGAATCGGTGTCCGCACCGGTGGTTTCGGTCTTTCCGCATGAGGCGATTCCCATGCACATAACGCCTGCCAATAAAAGTGATAATAATTTTTTCATTTTCTCTTCTCCTTCATAAAGTGATTTTCATAAAACATGAGTCTATTATAGCACGACGCTTTAACATTGTAAAGTAATAAAGTGATAAAACATTAAAGTTTGGTCATATTGCACATTAAAACAATTGGAAGTTATGCGCCGATTGTTAAACTTTACCCAAAAACAAAATACAAATGGGATAGAGTCCCATTAAGCGTCAGAAAATAACAGTAACAGGTAAAAAGTTTCCGGTGATTCAAATAGTGAGATGAGGGTAAAAAAATCCTGCCCAATTTTTCATTTCTCAAATAATCGGGTGACATCCTGATATACTTGCTATGAGTAGAAACAGCAGTCTGTATACCGATGTATAAAGTTTCCAAAAAAACAGCATACTAAACAGAGAAGGTGATTTTATAAGAGTATCAATAAACGATTCCGTGAAAGCCGTGGAATTATGGACCACAAAAGAAGAACGTGCTTCAGAGGATTTTATGGCGAAAGCAGCCGACATTTTCAAGAGTAATGCAAAGGACAAAAAATACAAGCTTGTGATATTCGTATCCGGAACTGCTCCGCTCCTGCCTGAAGTTAAAGCGTTATTAAAACACAATCTATGCCGATAGATTTTATATAGAGAAACGCATATCAATTACGATATGCGTTCTTTTAATGCGTGTTTTTCAGCTTTTTGGAAAAGGAGAATAAGGCTTTCTTAAAGCAATACTGCTTTTCAATCTCTGTCAATGATATCAATAACGGGTCCCCTTCACGAATTCTCATTGTTCTGCGGATTTCCTTAGGAATGACAACCCTGCCCAAATCATCTATTCTTCTGACAATTCCTGTTGCTTTCATAATATAAAAAACTCCTTTTTTCTACAAAATTTCTGTATGTGCTGTTATTCTTTGCAGATAAAAGAAGTTTTATGTAATTTTGAATTTGGAATTTGATGGAAAATTTTGTTGCAAATTATCCATATAGTATATTGCTTTCGGGAATTTTTTGTAAGAATTGTAAAAATACGGAATTGACATTTTAGAAGTTATGTGATATAATATTTACATACCCCATATATCGAAAGATACATAGACTGGGAGTGATGTTTGAAAAATGACATAGGAACAAGGGGTTGGCATAAATAAAGAGCAAGACATCAAAGGATGTTCCGAAAAGAAAAGAGAGATTTTGCAGCAGAGCAATATTCGCAAAATGGTTGTGATCAGTCAAAGGAGAAATGTGTGCCGGAGCGAAGGAATAGTCGGCGCAAAAGTCACAATTAGTTTAAAATAAGAGTCAGCCTATAAAGCGAGGGATCGTAATTGCATAAAAAAACGGCGAACCGTAAGATTCACCGAAATGTGGCAGCGGGAACAGGATTCGAACCCGTACAGAGTGAGTCAGAGTCACTAGTGCTACCTTTACACCATCCCGCTATTTAAAAATGTTGGTGCGAGGGACGAGACTTGAACTCGCAAGGTAAAAACCACACGCCCCTCAAACGTGCGCGTCTGCCGATTCCGCCACCCTCGCCTGTCGACAACTACTTTATTATACCAAATATATTTTTAGATGTCAATATTTTTTTAAAATTTTTTTCAAATATTTTATGTCGGTCTAAAAAACAGCAGTGATAGATTCGAAGCAAGAAAGGACCAAATATGAACGTTGATACAGTAATTTACAACAATGTGGAAAGACTGATTGAGGAATACGGTCTTTCCGAAAGTACTTGCACCGCGCAATGTGGACTTAGCGCCAACTTCTTTACGAATTTCCGCAAGGGCACAACTAAACATTTCAAGGTATGTGATGTTATAGAGCTTGCGGTTTTTTTCGGGGTCTCATTGGACTATCTTTGTGATTACAAAAATACGCGCAGTGACTTTTTCATGCCCAAACAAAAAATGGTTCCCTGTGATGAAAAGAGGCTTGTGGCCGCATTTAAAAAACTGGACGCAACGGGCAGGAGCGTTATATGTCAGGCTCTGGGCGAAGAAATTAAAAATACCCGTAAAAGATTTCGAAACCGAAAAGGCTAACTTTGTGTTGCAATTTAAATGTAAATGTGATATAATAATTACGGATATAACTGCGCCGAACGCAGCATATTCACCGGCGGCAGAGTTTTAATTAATCTATGAGGAAATCGGCGAATTTTTAAAGTGCGCATGATTTACGTATAAACTTTTGCCGCCGTGTAGTGAAGAGCATGAAATTAGGAGGTTTTCCGGGTGAATATTACAGATGCCGTTTTGGAAAACGGCAAGGATAAAACGCGTATCATTCAGGAAATTGTGCCGGGCAAGCAGATAACTCTGGCGCATATAATTGCCGGACCTGATGATATACTGTATAAAAAGCTGGGACTTAATCCCGAAATTGACTATAATAATGATTCTATTGGAATAATAAACGTTTCGCCGGCTGAAACGGCGGTTATTGCCGCGGATATTGCCATGAAGGCGTCAAATGTTGAGCTGGGCTTTGTCGACCGGTTCAGCGGTACGCTGATTATAACGGGAACTGTTTCCAACACTGAGGCGGCAGTGAATGCCGTATGCGATTATGCCCGTGAAAAGCTTGGTTTTGCCGTTTGTGAAGTGACGAAAACCTGATGAAAAAGATGATGCTTGCAGGGAGGAGCGAGAGCGGCAAAACGACGCTTATTCAGGCGCTTCGGGGCGAGAAAATTAAATACAACAAAACTCAGTACGTGAATAATTTTGACGTTTTGATTGACACGCCGGGGGAATACTGTCAGACCCACGGTTTCGGAGCGGCGCTTGCCATGTATACATATGAAGCTCAGGTTGTGGGGCTGGTACTCAGCGCCGATGAGGAATATTCGCTGTTTCCGCCGGCATGCGCGGCTGTTGCAAACAGACCGGTAATCGGAATCGTAACCAAGGTGGACAGTCCGCGAGCTAATACCGAGAGGGCCGAGGCATGGCTCAGACTGGCGGGCTGCGAAAAGGTTTTCTTCTGCTCATCTTACGGCGGAGAGGGCATTTCCGAAATTTTGGAGTATTTACGGGAGGACGGAGATGTTTTACCGTGGGAGCGGCAGGGAAAGGAAGGATAACTATGGATTTTAACAACGATACAATGAAAATAAACTTCGAGGTTGATAAGGAACGCGAGGTTCATGAAATAATTGAGACGGTATACGACGCTCTTAAAATAAAGGGTTACGACCCTATAAGCCAGATTGTCGGTTATATTCTTTCCGACGATCCGACATATATAACCGGTTATAACGGCGCAAGAAGCCTTATCGTAAAGGTGGAACGGGATGAGCTTTTGGAGGAATTGGTAAAGAATTATATAAAGAATTTGTAGGAGCGGGAAAATGATAGACTTCCATTCACATATTATTCCGCACTTTGACGATGGCGCCAAAAACACGGGAATGAGCATGGAAATGCTGCGTATATCGGCAGAAATGGGAATAGATACGGTAGTGTCAACCTCACATTTCTATCCCAATCGGTATGAGGATGCCATGGATTTTGTGAGGGAACGTGACTCATTGCTAAAAGGGGTAATCAAGGCGGGGGAAGGAAAAAAAATCCCCGAAATTGTTTTAGGTGCGGAGGTTTACGTTGATAAGAATATTTCCAAGAAGAAAAATCTGCGGTCGCTGTGTATTGGCGGAACGGATTACATAATGCTGGAAATGCCGTATGATAAGTGGGAAGAAGACGATTTTGAGGAGATTTATCAGATAACACGGATGGGGCTTCGCCCGGTTATGGCGCATCTGGACAGGTATATGAAGTACAAAAACCAGTTTGGTGAGCTGTTTTCACTGGGTGTTGCGGCGCAGATTAACGCAGCGTCCGTTTTAAACCCCGGGACACGGCACGATGTTTTGACGCTGTTTGATATGGATGCGGCGCATGTTCTGGGCAGTGATATGCATAATATTGATAAACGTCCTCCGAATGCGGCGCAGGCATATGACGCCGTAGAAAAAAAATTCGGAGCCGATTACAGACGTTTCCTTCAGCATAATGCAGAGAAGCTGCTTAAAAATGAAGCGCTGTCCGCTGCTCGGCTTCATAAAATTACCGGAATTAAAAGATTATTTGTCTAAATAAAAAGAAACGTTCTGAGGTATAAATTGCCACAGAACGTTTCTTTTGCTTAAAGGGTAACATTAATATCCATGGTTTCACCTTTGCGGTAAACGGTAATCACTATTGTATCTCCGGCTTTGTGCGTATCACGGATTTTATTTATTTCCGCAACCGATTTTACCGGCGTTCCGTCCACCTTCAGGATCAGGTCGCCCACTTCAATACCGGATTTTTTCGCCGGACTGTCCTCTACAATTGATTCGACCGTAACACCGTGGTCGGCATCACTGCCGGTAATGCCAATCATAAGTCCGGAAGAGGTAGTGCCGCTGCCCGCACTGCCGGTGTTTATAAGAGATTCGGCAATATTTTTAATATCGTTTGAGGGAATTGCGAAACTGATTTTTTCGGAACCCGATGAAATTGCAGTGGTAATCATTCCGATAACATCACCGTTTTCGTTAAGCAAACATCCACCTGCACTGCCGGTATCGGTCATAGCATCCGTTTGCAGCAGGTTGATGGTATTTCCGCTTTGCAGTGCCAGGTTGGAATTTATTCCGCAGATAATTCCGCGGGTGACCGAAATGCCCATGCCGGAGCCGAGCATATTGCCTGCGGCGAGTACCGGGTCACCGATGTGCAGACTGTCGGAATTGCCTAATGCGGCAGGAACAAGTCCCTGAGCATCTATATGCAGGATTGCAATATCCTTTGAGGTGTCCTGACCGACAGCTTTGGCTGTGTAGTCGGTGTTATTGACAGTAACAGTTGCTTCGCCGTCTGAGCCGATTAATGAGCAGCTTGTCAGAATATAGCCGTTATCGGAAATGATAATGCCAGTACCGTTGGCGGTTTGAGAGGAAATACCGAAAAAGCTGCGGTAAGAGGATTGAGCGGATACCGATACGATACTGGGCAAAGCCTTATCCGCCGCTGTGCTTGCGGCCGACAGCTTCTCCTCCTTGCTGTCCGACGCAGAATTATTATAGGAAATAACCGCCGCCGGCTTTATGTGGGGAACGATAGCCAAGGAATATATTAAAAGTACAACAGCACAAACCCCAAGAGAAACCGCAGCATTGGGTATCCATGAGGGAAACGTTTTTCTTAGTTTGTCGGTATTTTCCGGCGTCGGCAGATAGTTTTCAAGCTGCGACGCGAAGTCCTCTGCGTTGTTATCGCTTGTCTGCTGTGTTTCCGGAGCAATGGTTTCTGCTGTGCCGTCCGTATCGTCGTTATAAGCGTCGGTAACATTATCTGTTACAATATTTTCCGGCGCAGAGCCGTCCGACTCACTGCTATATGTGTTTTCGACAGGGTCACATGCGGCGTCTGACGTCTGCCGGTTTTCAAAGGTCTCTTCAGAATTAAAATTTTCTGACATATGTACCAATCCTTTCTTAAATTCAAAGAGTATAAATATATTATAATACTATTTTAAGCAAAGTGTATGAACAAAGTGTAAATTTTGTTGACAAGTTCTGTTAAAAATGATAAACTGTTATAGCAAGGAGTGCGAAAAAATGTATACTGTAAAGGAAACCTTAATTGTAGAGGGAACCTATGATAAAATAAAACTGTCCGGATTTATTGACAGCATTATATTCACAACCAACGGTTTTGCCGTGTTTAAAAATAAGCAGGCGCAAAGGAGTATCCGCACCTTTGCAGAGAAAACCGGGATTGTTATTCTGACCGATTCCGATTCGGCGGGCATAAAAATAAGAAACTTTGTAAAACAGCTTGCCAAAGACGGAAGGGTGCTGCATGCTTATATTCCGGAGCTTGAGGGGAAGGAAAAGAGAAAAACTGCTCCGGGAAAAGAAGGACTTTTGGGTGTTGAGGGAATTTCAGAGGAAATTATAATGGATGCCATACGTAAAAGCGGTGCGACAGTGAACGGAGAGCGGGGAAGCTGCCGTGAAAAAAAGCCCGTAACCAAGGCGGATTTTTACGCCATGGGTTTATCCGGAGGAAAAAACAGCGAGGAATTACGGAGAAAACTGGCAAAAAAGCTGGGTATTCCATCAAAGCTTTCGTCGAATATGCTGCTGTCTGCGGTAAACCGTATGCTCACCTCGGAGGAGCTTGCCGAAATAATTGGGGAAATACTGTTATGAAGGGAAATAAGTTGTGAAAAAGAACAGAAGTGTATGGAAATGGATTGTTAAAAACGGAAAGAACAGTATTTTTGCAATATTGATACTGACGGCAATGAGCATGAGTCTGTCCCTTATTCAGGTCAGGTTTGCCACAGCTTCCAAAAACGTTATGGATATTGCCACCAAGTCGGCATCGGGAACTCTGTCGACGGCGTTTATGGCGCTTGTATTTTTGCTGATTTTGCGGCTTGTGGTGCAGATTGCCATGAGCTACACCGAGGTGCATGCCTGTTCACGTTTTGAAATTGCATTAAAGCGCAGACTTTTCAAGGTATTGATTAATAAGGATTATCTCTCTGTTATGCAGTATCATTCGGGCGAACTGCTTAACAGAATTAACGGCGATGTTTCGGTAATTGTAAACGGAATAATTGCTATCATACCGTCCGCAGCCTTGTTTCTGACAAGTATTGTGGGCGCATTTTACGTTCTGTACGGTATTGACAGCACTCTGGCGATTATTATTTTGTGCGTGGGACCATGCGTAGGAGTGGGCGCAAGGCTGTATTCGAGCAGATACAAGATTATGCACAAGAAATGCCAGGAATATGACGGGAAAACAAAATCCTTTATGCTGGAAATTCTGCAAAATCTTCTTGTGGTAAAATCCTTCGGCTGCGAGGAGAAGGTGCTGGATAAAAGCGAAAATCTGCAGTATGACAGCTACCGCCTGAAAATAAAGCGTGTGACAGTTTCGGTTATTGCTCAGATAGGAATGTTTCTTATATTTAATGCCGGATACTATTTCGCTATGGCATATGCGGCATATCGGCTTTCAAAGGGACAGCTTACATATGGTGATGTAACGGCAATTCTGGCGCTGGTTTCGCAAATTCAGTCGCCGTTTAAGAATATATCGAGCCTGTTCCCTCAGGCGTTTGCGGTCAGCGCTTCGGTTGAGAGACTTCTCGAACTGGAAAATCTTAAGGATGAGCGGATTTCTCATACTGTTCTGCCAAAAAATATATACGAAAGAATGGACAGCATAGTTTACGATAACGTTACCTTCTCATACAGTGACGACTCGGTGGTTTCGGGAATAAATATGCGTATTAAAAAGGGCGAATGTGTTGTTGTAGCCGGTGAATCGGGAGCCGGGAAAAGTACGGCGATTAAGCTGCTCCTGGGCATAATGGAGCCGTCGTCGGGAGATATATACATGGAATATGACGGCGGAAGGCTGGAGCTGGGCAGGGATACGAGAAGTCTTTTTGCGTATGTTCCCCAGGGAAATCTGATTTTGTCCGGAACAATCCGTGAGAACATTGCATTTGCAAAGGACTCTGTAAGTGAGGAGGATATAATAAAAGCTGCGAAGATAGCGCAGATATGGGATTTTATATGCACGCTTGACAAAGGACTTGACACCGAGCTGGGTGAGAAAGGGCTGGGATTGTCCGAGGGGCAGACCCAGAGAATTTCCATTGCCAGAGCTATTTTGCATGACGCGCCGATTTTGCTTCTCGATGAGTCCACCTCAGCTCTGGACTCTGTTACCGAGAAAAATCTCCTTGCGGCAATCCGTGATATGACCGATAAAACCTGCGTAATTGTAAGCCATAAGCAGGCGGCGTTTGATATTGCGGACAGCGTGATATATATTGAAAAGAGTAGAAAATAACTGTAAACGGCGGTCAGAGTGCGCCGACAAAGCTTGGAGGATTTTTTATGGGAAAATTTGACGGAATACTGCTGTGCAGCGATATGGACGGTACGCTTTTGGACTCGGAAAGCAGAATTTCCGATAAAAATAAAGAGGCAATCCGGTACTTTGAGGAAAACGGCGGACGTTTTACGTTTACAACCGGCAGAACGCCTCAGGGCTTGAAGGAGATGGCGAAGGAGCTGTCGGTTAATTTCCCCGCAGTTGTTTTCAACGGTTCGGGAATTTACGATTTTGAAAAGAATCGTTCTCTTTATGACGTATATCTTGATGATGGCATAGACGATGTGGCAGACTACATTGCGGCTCAGGTTCCCGACTGCGGAATAATTGTGACCTGCGATGACGTGCAGTATTGCAGCAGGGACAATCTAATTATGAACACATACTATAAGATTACCCGATATGAGCGGCTGGAGTACATGCCGCACAGGGAAATAAATAAACGAAAAAAGAAGGTAATATTCCTCACTCAAAGCGAGAATGTGGAAAAAATGCGCAGTGCGGTTGTAAATTCGGAGTTTGCAGACAGATATAATTATATGCAAACGAATTGGTTTCTCTTTGAAATACTGCCCAAAGGAGTTAATAAAGGAACAGCATTAAAAAAGTTAGCTGAAATGTACAGCGGTTTTAATAAAGTCATTGCCTGCGGCGACGGGGAAAATGATATAGCAATGCTTCAGTTTGCAGATGTAGGAGTGGCGGCGGGAAATGCTATGGACTGTGTGAAGGAGGCTGCCGATTATGTTTCGGTCAGCAATGACGAGGGCGTGGTGTTCGACGTGATAGAAAAGCTGGAGCGGGGCATAATATAATATCTGCCGAACAAATGGATTTTAGGTTCACGACATAAAAAAACTGACGGGTGGGATGTTTCCGCTGCCCGTCAGTTTTTTTGGATGCCGCAATAAAACTCCCGAAATGCCTGTAAGGAACGAATTCGGGAGTTTTATGGGATTTATGCCGCAGAAATAACGGAAAGTTCTATTTCGTTATCCTTGCGGTCGGCAATGATATTCATGCCGCGGGTAATGGGATTACGCAGTGAAAATTCCGCCAGCTTATCCTCAACCAGCCGCTGGATAGAACGCTTTAAAGGTCTTGCCCCGTATTTTACGTCGAAGCCTTTTTCTAAAATCAGCTCCTTAGCGCTGTCGGTAACGGTAATTACCGCACCCTTCTGCGCCATTCTGTCGGTAATATCCGCAAGCAGAAGGTCAATAATCCGGCGCAGCTCGTCTTTGGTAAGGGGCTTGAAGGTAACCGTTTCGTCAATTCTGTTCAAAAATTCCGGACGGAAATGTTCCTTAAGGCTCTTTTCAACATTACTCTTCATGGTGATTTCGCCGCTGGAATTAAAGCCCATTGACGTGGAATTAAATTCCGAGCCGGCATTGGTGGTCATGATAATAATGGTATTTTCAAAATTCACTATTTTCCCGTGACTGTCAGCAACTCTGCCGTCATCAAGAATTTGCAGGAACAGGTTGAATACCTCCGGGTGAGCCTTTTCGATTTCGTCAAGGAGGATTACCGAATACGGTTTTCTGCGAACCTTTTCGGTAAGCTGTCCTGCCTCGTCATAGCCTACGTATCCCGGGGGTGAGCCTATAAGCTTGGAAACCGAATGTTTTTCCATATATTCCGACATATCAAAGCGGATAAGAGCGTCCTCATTATCAAACATAACCTCGGCGATGGTTTTTACAAGCTCGGTTTTACCGACACCGGTAGGCCCTGCGAAAATAAAGGATACGGGCCGGCGTTTCACGGAAATATCCGCTCTGCCGCGGCGTATCGCGCGTGCCACAGCGGAAACAGCGTCCTCCTGACCGACAACACGCCGATGTATACGGTTTTCAAGATTTAAAAGCCGTGATGCCTCATCCTCGGTCAGCTTATGGACGGGAATTTTGGTCCAGCTTTCGATGACAGCCGCAACATCGTCCAAAGTCACCCATGAATTGTCGGCAAGCTTTTCTTTTTCGGAAAGGTCAGCCTTAAGTTCAAGCTCCTCCTGACGGAGCAGGGCAGCCCTTTCAAAGTCCTGTGTGTCGGCGGCTTCCTGAGATTCAGCTGCTATTTCTTCAAGTCTGTTTTGTATTTTTTTGGCATCGTAAAGCGCAATATTCCGAAGATTTACCGCCGAGCCTGCTTCATCAATTACGTCAATCGCCTTGTCGGGCAGAAATCGGTCGGTGATATAACGCTCGCTCATGCGGCATGCCGCCTCGATTACTTCGTCAGATATATGAACCTTATGATAGCCTTCGTAGTAGTCCTTAATGCCCTTTAAGATTTCGACCGATTCGGCAACGCTTGGCTCGTCGACCAGCACCGGCTGGAAACGGCGTTCAAGGGCGGTATCCTTTTCTATGTGCTTGCGGTATTCGCTCAGGGTGGTGGCGCCGATAATCTGAATTTCACCGCGGGCAAGAGCCGGCTTTAAGATATTGGCTGCGCTCATTGCGCCGTCAGCGTCACCTGCGGCAACAATGTTGTGAATTTCATCGATAACAAGGATTACGTTACCGGCTTCCTCCGCTTCGGTAAGAAGATTTTTAAGGCGTGCTTCAAACTGCCCCCGGAACTGCGTACCGGCAACCAATGCTGTGAAATCAATCAGATACAGCTGATATCCGAACAGCTTCGGCGGAACCTTTTCTTCGGCAATGCGGCAGGCAAGACCTTCCGCAATAGCCGTCTTACCAACGCCCGGCTCGCCCAAGATAACGGGATTATTTTTTGAACGGCGGTTTAAAATCTGAACCACACGGTCAATTTCGGTGTTGCGGTTTATGACACGGTCCACCTTGCCCAGCTGAGCCTTTTCGGTAAGGTTTGTGCCGTAGGTGTCCAGCATGCTCTTTTTCTTGCTGCGTTTTTTCTTGGACGAGTCCTTTTTGTCGGTATTTGGCTGCGCTTCACCCTGCCTGCCTGGCATAAATCCGGAAAGAAAATCCAGGGGAGCGGAGGGCGCGCCGCCCTCTTCGCCTTCATGAGGGAACATACCCGACATAAGTCCCTCCAGCGCTTCCGGATTATCGCCGATTGTATCCATAAAATCGGACATTTCGGAATTGATGTTTTCAATATCATCATCGGTAATGCCCATTTGCTCTATCATATTGTTTATAGGCGCTATGCCCAGTTCCTTTGCACATGCAAGGCACAGACCTTCATTAGTTGTCTTGTCACCCTCCATTTTGGTAATGTAAACTACCGCGGGATTTTTATGACAACGCGAACATAAATTCATAGTTATTTTCCTCCAAATAAGTGCTACTACCCATTGTATCATAAATAAATCAAAAAAAAAAGCCTTTTTTGCGATATATTTACAGAATTTTAAAAAAGTATTGCCGAAGGCAATACTCAGCGTGTATAAACCGCAGCTGCATGTCAGAGAAAGTTGATAGCTCCGCCGGCTTATTTATGATAGCATTCGCCGGCATTTATTTTAAATGCCCGGTATATTTGTTCGGCAAGAACAATACGCATAAGCTGATGGGGAAGAGTTATCTTACCAAAGCTGAGCCGTAAATCGGACAGTGACTTCACCTTTTCCGACAACCCCAGCGAGCCGCCTATTATAAAGGCAATATGCCCGGCTGTCATGGACATTTCGGCGATTTTATCTGCCAAATCAGTGCTGGAAAGCTCTTTCCCTTCAATGCACATGGCGATAATGCGGATGTTTTTCGGGAGTTTAGAAATAATCGCGGCGCCCTCTTTTTCAAGTATTGCGGAAATTTCCTTGTCCGAGGGATTATCCGGAATTTTTTCGTCCTTTACCTCGATAATCTCAAACTTAGCAAAACGGGAAAGACGCTTTGCGTATTCTGCCAAAGCATCACGGAAAAACTTTTCTTTAATTTTGCCAACACAAATTATTGAAATATTCATCGAAAGCATGAAACCTCGTATCTTGCGGCAACCGACAGTCCTGCGTCCTTTCCGAGTATTACACCGTTTTCCTCAAGCAGCCGGGCGGCTGCAAGATATGCGGTATTGGGCGTGTTGTTTTCATTGGACAGATGACCGAGCATAATATGCTTTGTGCCGCAGTTTATAAGCCTAAGCACCGTTTCCGATGCTTCATCATTGGAAAGATGCCCAAATGCGCCTGCAATCCGACGCTTTAAATACATGGGATAGCGTCCTTTCATAAGCATTTCCGTGTCGTGGTTTGATTCCAGCAATACGGCAATGCTGCCCTTTAAATGCTCCATTATATAGTCGTTCATCTTGCCGATGTCGGTGGCCAATGACAGCTTTTTTGCGCCGAAAAAGAGGTTATAGCCTACCGGGTCGGCGGCGTCATGAGGTATGGAGAAGGGCTTTACGCCGATAGTGCCGATTTCAAAGTCAACATCCGGATTAACATAGCGGACATTGGGAATAAATCCGGAGTCAGTTGCCTCATGGGTTTTGAGGGTAGCATAGACCGGGATATTATATTTGCGTGATACCGCCCCTGCGCCTCTTATGTGGTCGGAGTGTTCATGGGTTACCAGAACCGCACTTATGTCGGAGGGTGATAGGTCAACCTTGGCAAGTGCATCCGACAGCTTTTTTATGGACAAGCCGCAATCTATCAAAAGATGCGTTTTGCCGTCCGAAATCAGAGAGCAGTTCCCGGAGGAACCGCTGACCAGTGATAAAAACATAATTATTTTGCTCCGTCAGTTAGTAAATACTTCAATGCGGTGAATGTCGCCGCCGAGAGCCGCGAACTTTTCCTCAAAGTTTTCATATCCGCGGTCAATGTGGTAAATGTCGGTTATTTCGGTTACGCCCTCCGCCATAAGACCGGCGATAATCATGGCAGCTCCTCCGCGAAGGTCGGTTGCACGTACGGTTGTGCCCATAAGGTTGGGTACGCCGTTTATAATGGCAAGCTTGCCCTCCACGATAATATCCGCTCCCATGCGCTTTAGCTCGCCCACGTAGCGGAAGCGGTCGTCCCATACGCCTTCACGGGCAGTGCTTGTCCCTTCAATGGTGGAGAGATATGTAACCAGCTGCGGCTGCATATCGGTGGGATAGCCGGGGTAGGGAAGGGCGACAAAATTAACACGTTTCAGCTTATTGCCTTCGGGAACGTATACCCTGATGCTGTCGTCAAATTCCGTAACGCATGCGCCCGATTCAATAAGCTTTCCGCTTATTGCCTCAAGATGCCTCGGAATGACATTTTCAATCATGACGTCGCCACGGGTTGCCGCTGCGGCAATCATGAAGGTTCCGGCTTCAATCTGGTCGGGAATAATGGAATAGGAACCGCCGCGGAGCTTGTCCACACCGGTAATTTTAATAGTATCGGTGCCGGCGCCGCGGATTTTTGCGCCCATAGCGTTTAAGAAGTTTGCGAGGTCAACAATATGCGGTTCTTTTGCCGCATTTTCGATTATGGAAACGCCCTTTGCCTTTACCGCACATAAGATAACGTTTACGGTGGCACCTACCGAGGTCACGTCAAAATATACGTGAGCTCCGCTCAATTCTTCCGCCGATGCGGAAACAAGGGCGTGCGCCTGAGTACATTTCGCACCCAGCGCTTCAAAGCCCTTAACGTGCTGGTCAATCGGACGTGTTCCGAAGTCGCAGCCGCCGGGCATGGGTACAACGCATCTGTGAAAACGTCCCAAAAGTGCGCCGATAAGGTAAGAGGAACCACGCATTTTCCGTGCAAGGTCTACCTGCGGCTTATATGAATTTACGGGAGTACAGTCAATTTCCACGGTATTTTTGTCAATGACGCAGATTTCCGCGCCCAGGTCACGTAAAATATCTAAATAAAGCTTAACATCTTTAATATCAGGCAAATTTTCAAGCCGACATTTATCTTCGATTAAAAGGCATGCCGGGATAATTGCAACGGCGGCATTTTTTGCGCCGCTTATACGGATTGAGCCGTGCAGCGGATTCCCACCTTTGATAACGAGTTTTTCCAATGTATCACTCTCCTAAAAAACGGTATATGTTAAGTATAAAATCAGCTTCAAATTCATATCGATAATAACAGTATAACATATATTTAACAAAAATGCAAAATAAATTTAAAATATTAACAAAAAAAACAGAGGAACAAAAGCTCCTCTGCCGTCTTGCTTAATCAAACCGCGCGCGTAACCTTTCCCGAACGCAAGCAGCGAGTGCAAACATTAATCGACTTAGTATTGCCGTTAACGACAGCTCTTACTTTTCTCACATTAGGCTTCCAAGCTCTGTTTGATCTTCTGTGCGAGTGGCTGACCTTAATTCCAAAGGTAACGCCCTTGCCGCAAATATCACATTTAGCCATGTGCGGACACCTCCTATATCTGTAACGATTATCAAAACAAAACTATTTTACCACAAATACAGCGATAATGCAAGACTTTTTTTCAAAAAAATAAAAATTAATTACATTGTCGGAGATGAAACAGGAAAAAAGTTTAATTTTTATTAAATAGTAATTGAAAAAAAAACAGTTTTGGTATATAATAAAGAATGTATAATTGTGTCCTACGGAGGTAAAGGGTATGATGAACGATACGACATTCAAGATACATCTTTCAAAGGTTATAGAGGAGTTTTCGTTTGAGAGAATATACGAATCGTCCGACATTAATGAAATCATGATTGAAACAGGCGATTTAAACCGACCTGCTTTGCAGATTGCCGGATTTTACGATTACTTTGACCCCCATCGTATACAGATTATGGGCAAGGTTGAGGTTACGTATCTTGAGCAATTCTCGCGGGAAAAGCGCTGCGAGCTGATGGATAGACTGTTTTCAACGAAATTTCCGGCGCTTATAATAACCCGGGGCATGCAGATTTTTCCGGAGATGCTTGAGCTTGCCGAAAAGTATGACCTGACCGTTTTACGGACGGAGGAAACCACATCAAGCCTTATGAGTGCGTTAATAAGCTATCTTAACGTACAGATTGCGCCCCGGAGAACACGTCACGGCGTGCTGGTGGAGGTTTACGGCGAGGGCGTGCTGATTATGGGCGAAAGCGGCGTGGGAAAGAGCGAAACGGCAATAGAGCTTTTAAAGCGCGGTCACCGTCTTGTGGCGGACGACGCCGTTGAGATAAAGCGTGTATCCTCAAAAACGCTGGTCGGCTCGTCACCGGAGATTATCCGGCATTTTGTTGAGCTTCGCGGAATAGGAATTATTGACGTCAAGGAAATTTTTGGTATGGGCGCCGTCAAGGATACAGAAAGCATTGATATGATTATTCATCTTGAACCCTGGGTGGAAGGCAAGCAGTACGACCGCCTGGGCATGATGGACGAATACACAAACATTATGGGAATAAATATTCCAAGCCTGACCATACCGGTAAAGCCGGGACGTAATCTTGCGATAATTATCGAGGTTGCCTCCATGAATAACCGACAAAAGCGCATGGGATATAATGCGGCGGTTGAGCTTAACAACAGACTCATGAATGAAATGCGGCGCAATCAGGGGTAGGACGTTTCGGCACATTGTGCAGAGTTGATTTTTGCCGTCCGGTTTGGCGGCGGAACGGAGATTTATATGGAAATAAGAAAGAATGAGCCTATGAAAAACCACACCTCATTTAAAATCGGCGGTAATGCAGAGGAATTTTGTGAGGTTTCCTCGGCGGAAGATGTGGTATGTCTGATTGATTATGCAAAGGAAAAAAATATTGAATATACAATCATCGGCAACGGATCAAATCTTCTGGTGGGTGATAAGGGCATTCGCGGTCTTGTGATAAAGCTTGCAAGGGGTTTTGACTCGGTTTCGGTAAGGAACGGGGAAATAACGGCTGAGAGCGGCATTTTATTGTCGAAGCTGGCGAAGGAAGCGTACCGTCATTCGCTGTCCGGTCTGGAATTTGCGTCGGGAATACCGGGTACGCTGGGTGGCGGTATTTACATGAATGCCGGAGCATACGGCGGGGAAATGAAGGACGTTGTAACAAGCGTCACCTGCTTAGAGGACGGAAAAATTGTCACCAAGTGCGCAGACGAGCTGGATTTCGGTTACCGCAGAAGCGCCTTTACCGGCAAAAATACGGTCATACTTTCGGCGGTGCTGGCGCTTGATGAGGGGAATCCCGATGAAATAAAGGCGCAGATGGCGGATTTTAAGCAAAGGCGGATTTCAAAGCAGCCGCTTGATATGCCCAGTGCGGGCAGTACCTTCAAGCGTCCGGAGGGTTTTTTTGCCGGAAAGCTCATTGAGGACTGCGGATTAAAGGGCTTTAAAATCGGCGGCGCACAGGTTTCGGAAAAACATTCGGGATTTGTGATAAATACAGGCGGTGCTACCGCTGCCGACGTTAAAGAACTGATAGAATATATTCAGATGAAGGTTAAAGAAAAATTTGGGGTAGAATTAAAAACGGAAGTTAAAATGCTGGGGGATTTTTAAATGCAGTTTACAATAGTTACGGGCATGTCTGGCGCGGGAAAAACACAGGTTATACGATTTTTGGAGGATGCGGGATTTTTCTGTATTGATAATTTGCCGCCGGTTATTGTGCCGCAGCTTGCGGAAATGTTTATCTCCATAAACGGAAAATATGATAAGGTAGCGTTCGTTATTGATTCGCGCGTGGGCGACATGATCGGCGAGCTTCTGAAAAACCTGAATATTCTGCGTGAGAACGGCTATGACTATAAGCTGCTGTTCATAACTGCCGGTGACGAGGTGCTTGTAAAAAGGTATAAGGAAACGCGGCGTTCCCATCCTATTCCCAGTAAGATGGGACTTTTGGACAGTATCCGAAAGGAACGCAAAATGCTGGAGAAGATTTATAATGAAGCGGACGCCGTTATAGATACATCAAATTATTCACTTGCCCAGCTGTCCAAGGCTCTGCATAAAATTTATTTTGAAGGAAAGGACTCGGAGCTTTTAATAAATGTGATGTCCTTCGGTTTCAAATACGGTATTCCCTTGGATGCCGACCTGGTATTCGATGTACGATGCTTTGCCAACCCATATTACGTGGACGAGCTGAAGGATAAAACGGGTAACGATAAAGAGGTTCAGGATTTTGTCCTGTCCACCAAAGCGGCGGCGGATTTTATGGACAAGCTGTGCGATATGATTCGATTTTTGATACCGCTTTATATTGAAGAAGGGAAAACCTCTCTCACAATATGCATAGGCTGTACCGGAGGAAAGCACAGAAGCGTTACCATGGCGAACAAGCTGGCGGAGGCGCTTTCTGACCACGAAACAAATATAATTCACAGAGATATTTTAAGAGGTAAGCAGTAATGTCTTTTACACAGAATATCAAGGCTCAGCTTGCACGGCAGGAAAACGGCTGCGGCTTTTGCGATATTGCCGAGCTTTCGTCCGTTGTGAAGCTTTGTACGGGCTATACCGCCCGAGAAATTGTTATTTCCACCGAAAATGAGGATGTGGCGTACAGAATACAGTATTTGTTTGAACGGGTTTTTTCTCGGCGTATCGAGTATATAAACCGAAACGGAATTTTCAGATTCTATCCCGGAGCGGATTTTTTCATGAAGGAAATGGCGCCGAAGCTTATGCTTTACAATTCGGGGAAAAGCAATATAACGCCAAGACCGTGCTGCCGTGCCGCATATGTACGCGGCGCATTTCTCGGCGGCGGTTCGGTGAGCGACCCTAAAGTGCGCTATCATATGGAATTCGATACAAGGCATGAAAGCTATGCAAATCAGCTTTGCGGCGTACTGGCGAAAATGGGTATCGGCTCAAAAATCACACGGCGCAAGGGACGCTTTATTGTGTATATAAAGGAATATGAAGTAATTGCCGATATTCTGGGAACCATAGGGGCTGTCAGTGCGGCAATGGAGCTTTATAACATATCCATAGAGAAGGACATAAGGAACACGGCAAACAGGCAGGCGAACTGCGAGGTTGCCAATATTGAAAAAACTACAAAGACCGCCTCGCTGCAAATTGAGGCAATACGTAAAATTGAAAGGCACATGGCGCTTTCGGAGCTGCCGGAAACTCTTTCGGAAATAGCCGAGGTCAGACTGAAATATCCCGAAGAAAGCCTGAAGGAGCTGGGAGAAAGACTGTCGCCGCCGCTGGGAAAGTCGGGCGTTAATCACCGGCTTAAACGTATCATGAAAATTGCAGAGGGACTTTAAGGAGGAAACTGCCTAATGAGGTTTGCACATTTACATACGCATACCGAGTTCAGTCTTTTGGACGGCGCGTCAAGCGTAAAGAAGATTATTTCGCGCGTAAAGGAGCTGGGCATGGACAGCTGTGCAATAACCGACCATGGCGCAATGTACGGTGTTGTGCAGTTTTATAAGGAGGCTTTGGCACAGGGAATTAAGCCGATTATCGGCTGTGAGGTGTATGTTGCGCCCAGGAGCCGTTTCGACAAGGTATACGAGTACGATTCCAAGTACAGTCACCTTATTTTGCTGTGCGAAAATTACGAGGGCTACAAAAATCTTTCATATATAGTAACAAAAGGCTTTACCGAGGGCTTTTATTATAAGCCTCGTATTGATTTTGAGCTGCTGTCGGCGCATCACGAGGGATTAATCGCATTGTCGGCGTGTCTTGCCGGTGAGATACCAAAGGCGCTTGCCGCCGACGATTATGAGGGCGCAAAGGCAATAGGCGAAAGATATGTAAAGCTTTTCGGCAGGGACAATTATTTTATCGAATTGCAGGATCATTCCATTGCGGAGCAGAAGCGTATAAATCCGCTTCTTGTTAAGCTGGCGAAGGAATTAGGCGTTGGACTTGTGGCAACCAACGATATTCATTACGCATATAAGGAGGACGCAAAATATCAGGACGTCCTTATGTGTATTCAGATGCAGAAAACCGTGGATGACGAGGACCGCATGAAGTTTGAAACGGAGGAATTTTATATAAAATCCCCGGAGCAGATGGCGGAGCTGTTCCCTTATGCGCCGGAGGCTATTGAAAATACCGCAAAAATTGCCGACCGCTGTAATATGGAATTTGATTTTAATACCAGACATCTGCCCAGCTATGATGTTCCGGACGGCAAAACGGCGTGGGAATATCTGAATGAGCTGTGCCGCGACGGATTAAAAAAACGGTACGGCAATGTAACGGAGGAGATTGAAAACCGTCTTGATTATGAGCTGTCCGTCATAAAAAACATGGGATTTGTGGATTATTTCCTTATTGTATGGGATTTTATCCATTATGCCAAGAGCCACGGCGTGGGAGTAGGCCCGGGAAGAGGCAGTGCTGCCGGAAGTATTGTAAGCTATACTCTCGAAATCACCGACGTTGACCCAATAAAATACAATCTGATTTTTGAACGTTTTTTAAATCCGGAGCGTGTGTCCATGCCGGATATTGACGTGGATTTTGCACCGGAGGGACGTCAGAAGGTTATTGATTACGTTGTGAGAAAATACGGCGAGGCGAATGTGGCGCAGATTATAACCTTCGGAACCATGAAGGCGAAGCTGGCGATACGGGATGTGGGCAGAGCTCTGAATATTTCCTATGCCGAAACCGATAAGGTGGCAAAGCTTGTGCCGAATGACCTGAATATTACCATAGACAGGGCTCTTGAGGTGTCGAAGGAGCTGGCGGCGCTATATAAATCCGACCCGAAAATAACAAAGCTGATTGATACGTCAAGGGCGCTTGAGGGACTTGCCCGCCATTCCGGAACCCATGCGGCGGGTGTTGTGATTTGTAAGGAGCCTATTGTCAATTATATGCCCCTTCAGACGAACGACGATGTTCTGACCACCCAGTTTGTAAAGGATACTGTCGAGGAGCTGGGACTTTTAAAGATGGACTTTCTGGGTCTTCGCAACCTGACGGTAATTAACAATGCTGTAAAAATAATTAAAAAAACAAGGGGTATAAAGCTGGATATGTCGTCCCTTGACTATGACGTTAAGGAAGTCTACGACATGATTTCCACGGGAAACACCGACGGTGTGTTTCAGATAGAAAGCGCAGGCATGAAATCCTTTATGCAGGAATTGAAACCCAGCTGTCTTGAGGATATTATCGCCGGAATTGCCCTGTATCGTCCCGGACCGATGGATTCCATTCCGAGGTATATTTATAATAAAAATCATCCGGACGAGGTAAGCTATAAGCATCCTATTCTTGCGGATATTCTGGACGTAACCTACGGATGTATCGTGTATCAGGAGCAGGTGCTTGAAATTGTGCGTTCAATGGCAGGATATTCTCTGGGTAGCGCCGACATGCTCCGCCGTGTGATTTCAAAAAAGAAAGCCGATAAAATGGCGGTTGAAAGACAGAATTTCATCTATGGAAAGCAGGATGCGGACGGAAATTGGATTATCGACGGCTGTGTTCGGCGAGGGATAGATGAAAAGGTCGCTATAGACATTTTTAACGAAATCAACGAATTTGCAAACTATGCCTTTAACAAATCCCACGCGGCGGCATATGCCTTCATAACCTATCATACGGCGTATTTAAAGACATTTTATCCGGTGGAATATATGGCTTCGCTTATTTCCAGCGTAGAGGATACCGATAAGATAAACGCATATTTGATGAATTGTAAATCTCTGGGCATATCCAAGCTGCCGCCGGATATAAATAAAAGCGAGGACAGCTTTACGGTGGAAGGCATGGGAATTCGGTTTGGACTTACAGCGGTAAAAAACGTCGGACGCAGCTTTATTGCGGGAGTGGTTGAAGAGCGCAGCCGCGGCGGTAAATTTAAAAGCTTTGCCGATTTTGCGCACCGTATGGCGGACAAGGATATGAATAAGCGTGCCGTTGAAGGATTGATTAAGTGCGGAGCCTTTGATTCTCTGGGCGCTAAGCGCTCTCAGCTGCTTACGGTGTTTGAAGGGGTGCTTGAAAGCGAGGCGTCTGCAAAAAAATCAAATATTTCCGGACAGATGTCGCTTTTCGGCGATGAAGCCACGGAGGAGGAAGCTATTGACCTTCCCGAAATGGAGGAATATCCGAAATCCAAGCTGCTGGCTATGGAAAAGGAAAGTGCGGGAATGTATTTTTCAGGTCACCCTATGGAGGAATACGCCGAAAAGGCGCATAAACTCACCAAGGTAAATATCGGAACGGTAATGTCCTCTTTTGAACCGAATGAAAACGGCGGCTTCGGCGGACAGGGAGAAATTAAGGATAATGATGTCATAAAGCTGTGCGGAATTGTAACCCAAAGAAAAAATAAAATTACGAAAAATAATTCGCAGATGGCTTTTTTGCAGATAGAGGATCTGTACGGAAGTATGGAAATAATTGTATTCCCCAAGATTCTTACGGAATATAACGGCGTGCTTTCGGAAGGGAACGCGGTGTTGATTGAGGGCAGGGTCAGCGTACGTGAAGATGAAGAGCCAAAGCTGCTGTGCGAAAAAGCGGCGCTTTTAGACAGTATAAAAGAACCTAAGTCGGAGGAAACTACAAATACTGCAGAAAAAACAAAAAATAAGCACGTTCTGTATATAAAGATGGGAACCTATGATGAACTGGTGCTGAAAACGGCGGTAAAAGTTATGGAAACAGGCAAGGGAAATACGCCGGTATGCTTTTTTATAGCCGACTGCAAGAAAAAAATATTTGCGCCGGAGGAATGCTGGATTGACAAAAACAGCGGTGTTATTGACCGCCTTTTCGGTATTTTCGGAGAAAAAAATGTAAAATTTGGATAAAAATAAAAAATCCTATTGAAATTTATGTAAAAATGAGGTAAAATACTGTCTTATAGAGGAGTTGAGATTATGATAGAAGAAGATGAGATTTTAAATGACTACATTGTCGTGAAGGCGTTGGAGGACGGCGTTAATATTATGGGACTGACAAGAGGACAGAATACGCGGTTTCACCATACCGAAAAGCTGGATTGCGGCGAGGTTTATGTCGCACAATTTACTCAGACCACATCTGCAATAAAAATAAACGGCAGGGCGGAAATTCTGACAAAGCACGGCAAGGTTGTTTCAGGAAAAACGGAGTAAAATATGTGGACGTCTGTGTATATGTCAAAAGATAAAAAGGATGTATCTTTACTTAGGAAGGCACTTAAGGACAATAGCATTATTTCAATGATAAGAAAACGTGACGATTATTTTGAAATACTTGTGCCGTCGCAGGAGATTGCTTCTGCGCATAGCGTAATTATTGATACGGAAATATGATATGGAAGAAGGATTGAAAATGGGAAAGAAATTTAAAAAGATAGGCGTGCTGACCAGCGGCGGCGACGCCCCGGGCATGAATGCGGCAATACGCGCCGTTGTAAGATGCGGTATATATAACGGTCTTGAGGTTTACGGAATTAAGAAGGGCTACAACGGACTGTTAAACGGCGATATGGAGCTGATGGACGCAAGAAGCGTCGGTGAAATCCTGCAAAAGGGCGGAACGATACTTCAAACCGCTCGGTGCCTTGAATTTAAGGAAGAGGCAGGGGTTAAAAAGGCTGTTGCCACGGCGGAGAAATTTGGCTTGGACGGTCTTGTGGTAATCGGCGGCGACGGCTCCTTCCGGGGAGCGAGAGATTTGTGCCGTCACGGACTGCCCACGATTGCGATGCCGGGTACAATTGATAATGACATTGACTGCAGTGAATACACAGTAGGATATGATACCTGCCTGAACACGGTTATCGGCGCGGTTGATAAGCTTCGCGATACCTCATCAAGCCATGAAAGATGCTCTGTTGTTGAGGTTATGGGCCGAGGCGCAGGCTACATTGCGGTAGAGGCGGGAATCGCATGCGGCGCAGAAGTCGTACTTGTGCCGGAATATAAGTTTGATTTTGAAAAGGACGTTATTTCGGTTATTAAGGACGGAATTTCAAGAGGCAAAAAGCATTGTATCGTTATTGTTGCCGAGGGCGTAGGCGGAGCGGCTGAAATTGCAAAGAAAATTCAGGAGGAAACGGGTATGGAATCCCGTGCAACAATCCTCGGTCACATTCAGCGCGGCGGCTCACCCAGCGTTAAGGACAGAGTGGTTGCAAGCAGAATGGGCGAGCGTTGCGTAGACCTGATTCTTGCCGGTAAGGAAAACAGAATTGTATGTGTTGAAAACGGTGAGATTACCGATGTTGATATTGAGGAAGGACTGGCAATGGATAAAAAGCTGCCGGAGGACCTGGTTGCTCTGATTGGTAAATTATCGGTATGAGTGAATAAGTGTTGGGACCCCTCAACACTTATTTAGTATGAAATCAAAAGGTGATTTTATGGATAAATATATGCCTGTAAAGCTGTCGCCCGCCTTTAAGGATTATCTTTGGGGAGGAACACGGCTAAAGGAGGAGTACAATAAAAAAACCGACATGCAGCCTCTTGCGGAAAGCTGGGAGCTGTCCTGTCATAAGGACGGCGAAAGCAGAATTGCGGGCGGATGCCGGGACGGGAAAACACTATCGGAGTATATTGAATACTGCGGCAGGGATATACTCGGAAAAAATGCGGAAAGGTTTGATTATTTCCCTGTTCTGATTAAGCTTATAGACGCAAAAACCGATCTTTCGGTACAGGTGCATCCGGATGATGAATACGCTCTTGAAAATGAGGGCGAATACGGGAAAACCGAGATGTGGTACGTGCTGGAGGCTGACCCGGGGGCGCATCTTTATTATGGCTTTAACCGTGACGTAACCCGCAGGGAATTTGCAGAGAAGATAAAAAACAACACCATCACCGAGGTTTTGAACAGGGTGAATGTAAAAAAAGGCGATGTTTTTTTCATTGGCGCGGGAACTCTCCACGCTATATGCGGCGGAATTGTGATTTGTGAAATTCAGCAGAATTCCAATACTACCTACAGGGTGTACGACTATGACCGGCGGGACAAAAACGGAAAAACACGTCCACTGCATATTGAAAAGGCACTGGAGGTTACAAACCTTAATAAAGCGCCTGAAATCAAAAAGCCGTCAGGAGATGTTTTGGCGGAATGTAAGTATTTCAGGGTATCGCATATGACGGTTTCAGGAAGGTCAAGGCTTTTAATGGGGGAGGATTCCTTCGCCGGTGTAATTGTTGCCGAAGGAAACGGAAAAATGCTGTATAACGGACAGGAGCTATCGCTTTTGAAGGGTGACAGCTATTTTGTCCCGGCTCAGAATAACAGCATTGATATTGAAGGAAGCTGTGAATTGATAATAACAAAAATTTAGGAGGAAAAATATATGTTTTATGTGGGGATTGATTTGGGCGGAACTAATATTGCTGTAGGTCTTGTGGACGAAGGCGGAAAAATTCTGGCGGATATGTCGGTTCCGACCATGGCGGAGCGGGATTATACCGAGATTGTTAAGGATATGGCGGAGGTTTCAAAAAAGGTGATTGAAAAGGCGGGAGTATCGGTTGATGATGTTGCCGGCGTAGGCATCGGATGTCCCGGCGCAATTGATAACGCAGGCGGTATTTGTACCTATTCAAATAATCTGCACATGGATAAGGCACAGATTGCAATGGAGTTCAGAAAACATCTTGACCTTCCGGTTAATCTTGAAAACGACGCAAATGCGGCAGCTCTGGGAGAATATGAAATCAACGGAAACGGTGTCAAAAGCTTTGTGTTCATAACGCTGGGAACAGGAGTCGGCGGAGGAGTTGTCCTTGACGGAAAAATTTACCGCGGCTTTAACGGCGTGGGCGCAGAGCTGGGACATATGGTCATAGAGCAGGACGGCGAGATGTGCAGCTGCGGACGCCGTGGATGCTGGGAAGCATATGCTTCGGTTTCGGCGCTTATCAGAATGACCAAAGAGTCTATGGAGAAAAATCCCGGGAGTCTTATGCATGAAGAAGCGGAAAAAGAGGGTAAAGTAAGCGGAATGACTGCATTTGTTGCCGCTAAAAAGGGCGATGAAGCCGGAAAAGCCGTTGTTGAAAAATATTTTGAGTATATCGGTGTGGGACTTACAAATATTGTGAATATTTTCCAGCCGGAAAAGATAGTTATAGGCGGAAGCATTTCAAAAGAGGGCGATTATTTGCTGAAGCCGGTACAGAAGTATGTTGAAGAGCATGACTATAACAGGTATATGGAGAAGGCAAAGATTGAAATTGCGACCTTGTTCGGAGATGCGGGAATAATCGGAGCGGCTCTTTCCGCAAAGGAAAGATAATCCACTGTTTTGAGGGTATCGGTAATATGAAAATAGTTGTTTTAGACGGAAAAACTCTCGGCGCGGACGTGGACCTGACGGTTTTGGGCAGCGACCTGACAATTTACGGCACCACCGAGCCGGAGGAGGTCAGCCGGCGGATTGCGGATAATGAAACGGTGATTGTTAACAAGGTGAAGCTGAATGCGGATAACCTTTCTGCGGCGAAAAATCTGCGGCTTATATGTGTTGCCGCAACGGGATATGATAATATTGACATCGATTACTGCAGAAAACGTGGAATTGCCGTGTGCAATGTTTGCGGCTATTCAACCGAATCGGTTGCGCAGCTCACCGTGACCATGGCTCTTTCGCTTGTTACCCATCTTAATGAGTACACAGGCTTTGTGAAGAGCGGCGAATATACGAAAAGCGGCGTTGCAAACCGTCTTACGCCTGTATACCATGAGCTGTCCGGTATGACATGGGGAATTGTCGGCCTTGGGAATATCGGAAAACAGGTGGCAAGAGCGGCGGAGGTTTTCGGGTGCAGGGTTCTTGCATTTAAGAGGACTCCGGACAAAAATTACAGCTGCGTTCCCTTGAGTGAATTGATGGAGAAGTCGGATATTGTGTCGGTGCATCTGCCTGCCGGCGCACAGACAAACGGCATAATCTCAAACGAGATGATAGGCAGAATGAAGAAAAGTGCGGTTTTCGTTAATGTGGCGCGGGGAGCGGTGGTGGATGAAGAGGCACTTGTTCAGGCCGTACTTGATAACAAAATTGCGGGAATCGGCGTCGACGTCTATTCAAAGGAGCCCTTCGATTCGGAACATTGCTATAACAAAATCATGAATATGGATAACGTGATTTTAACGCCGCACATTGCCTGGGGTGCGTATGAGGCGAGGATTAGATGCATTGATGAAATGCGCAGGAATATTGAGGCTTTTGAAAAGGGCGAGGAGCGGAACCGGATTGTATAAAAAATATGACTGAACGGTCTCGGGCTATGCGTACATATGTGAGAAAAAATAAAAGGCGACGGCGTGCCGACCGTAAAACAGAACTCCGAGAGTGCCGGAAAGCGGCACTCTTTTTTGATGTTTTCTGTCAAAATGTGTTGAAAAATAGATTGAAATAGTATATAATGTAATGTGTATATTTATATTTAGGAGTGAACATATTGGAAAATTTACATACATTGCCGCTTTTGCCGCTGCGAAATCTTGTGGTATTTCCGCACACGCAGGTAAGCTTTGACGCTGTAAGACCGAAATCCATCAGAGCGCTTGAGGAAGTAATGCAGGATAATAAGCTTATTTTTCTTGTAACCCAGTCGGACGGCGCAAAGGAAAATCCGTCGGCGCTTGATTTATATAAAATAGGAATAATTGCAAGAGTAACCCAGACGGTTCGCGCTCATAACGGCATAACCCGAGTGATGGCGGAGGGTGTTTGCCGTGCAAGGCTGGAGGAAATTCTGGAGGAAAATCCGTATTACAGGTGTGTTGCGCAGGAGATTCCCGAAGAGGAAGAGGAACACATGATTGTAAACGAGGGCTTTATCCGCGGTCTGGAAAAGGTTTTCGACGAATATTTTGCGCTTAACAGAAATATCCCGCCCCAAAATTTTATTACGGCTACCGGGGACGTAAAACCGGGACGGTTTGCCGACGCAATTGCGGCTAATATAAACCTGAATTATACGGTTAAACAGGAGATTTTAGAGGAGCTTGACCCATATGACCGTATCGAAAAGCTTATGTCTGTTTTGTCAAAGGAAATTCAGGTTCTGAAGGTTTCGAGAGAAATTGAAGCCAAAGTGAAAAAGAATATTGAGGAAAACCAGCGGGAATATTATCTTCGTGAGGAAATGAAGGTTATCGAGGAAGAGCTGGGCGAGAAGGAGGGCATACGCGGCGAAGCGGAGGCATACCGGGAATCGCTTAAAAAGCTGCACCTTAAAAAGGACATTACCGAAAAGCTGATGAAGGATATTTCACGGTTTGAGAGAATGAATCCCTCGTCACCGGACAGCTCGGTTATGCGTAATTATCTTGATTTGGTGCTGGATTTGCCCTGGAACAGAGCGTCGAAGGAAACTGTTGATATACAAAAGGCGCAGGAGGTGCTGGATGCCGACCATTATGGTCTTGAGAAGGTAAAGGAACGAGTGCTGGAATATCTTGCTGTTCATAAGCTTACCAAAGGGAAGGACGGCACGGTTATTTGTCTTGTAGGCCCTCCGGGAACGGGAAAAACGTCAGTTGCAAAGAGCATTGCAAGGGCTTTGGGGCGAAAGTATGTTCGTATTTCTCTGGGAGGAATACACGACGAAGCGGACATCCGTGGTCATCGTAAAACCTATATCGGAGCCATGCCCGGACGTGTTATATCGGCGGTTGCTGAGGCGAAGGTGAAAAATCCGCTGATATTATTTGATGAAATTGATAAAATGGGGGCAGACTATAAGGGCGATCCGTCTGCGGCACTTTTGGAGGTGCTTGATTCGGAGCAGAACTATGCCTTCCGCGACCATTTTGTCGAAGTGCCCTTTGACCTGTCGGGAGCAATGTTTATAACTACGGCAAATACTGTCGCAACCATCCCGGAGCCGCTTTTGGACAGAATTGAAGTGATAGAGGTTTCCGGGTACACTAATGAAGAAAAGAAATGTATAGCGAAACAGTATCTTATACCCCGTCAGGCAGAAAAGAACGGTCTTGCGCATTTGAAACTCACAATTGACGACGGTGCGCTGGGAGATTTGATAAGCTTTTACACAAGAGAATCCGGCGTCCGAAGCCTTGAACGTGAAATCGGAAATCTCATGCGCAAAGCCGCCAAGAAGGTTCTGGAGGAAAACAGGAGGTCTTTAAAAATTACCGCAAAAAATCTGACCGGATATCTGGGCAGACACAGATTTTCAGAGGACAGCGTTAAAGATAAAAACGAAGTGGGTATTGTCCGTGGGCTTGCGTGGACCAGCGTAGGCGGAGATACCCTGTCCATTGAGGTGAACGTTATGCCCGGAACGGGCAAGCTGGAGCTTACGGGCAATCTGGGTGACGTGATGAAGGAATCCGCTATGGCTGCCGTGAGCTATATCCGTACAAGATGCGGCGATTATGGTATTTACGAAAAATTCTATAAGACCTGCGATATTCATATTCATGTGCC
>JAQXUJ010000228.1 GCA_029219925.1 Clostridiales bacterium
CGATTTTCCAGTCCCATACCCAAAAGCTCCAGCTGACTGCGGTAAAAATCCTTCCTCTTGTTATTTAATCCTTTTCCGAGACCGTAACGCTGTCCTTTATTGTCTGCAATAGACATATTTTCCATAATCGTCATGGAAGGACTTGTACCCATTGACGGATTTTGAAATACCCTGGCAATTTTCGCCGCACGCTGGTAATTTTTCTGTTTAGTAATGTCTGCCCCTTCCAAAATTACCCGTCCTTTATCCGGCTTTACATCGCCGGACACAATGTTCAGCGCAGTAGTCTTGCCTGATCCGTTACTGCCGACAATCGCAACAAAATCACCTCTGTCAATACTTAAATTGAAATCATCAAACAAGATTTTTTCATCAATCGTTCCGGCATTAAAACGCTTATAAATATGTTCAAGCTCAAGCATTTTTGCGCCCTCCATTCGTTCTCTTCATGGCGTCGTTCAGTATCATAGTGGCAAGGAAAAGCACCGTAACAACCATCTTCGTATCGGAGGACTGAAGTCCTGACGACAGCGCAATCGTGATACATGCCTTGTAGATAACCATACCCAGGATAACACCTGTGGTAACATGCATAAATTTCACCCTTTTAAATACGGTAGTTCCAATAATAACCGCCGCAAGACCCATAACCATGGTACCTGTACCGGAGGAAATATCAAACTGCATGGTTCGCTGACAAAAGAGCGCCCCGGAAAGACCTACCAGACCATTGGCAATAGCAAGACCGATAATCTTTATTTTTCCCGGGTCCTGTGCCAATGTCACTACCAGTCCTTCATTATCTCCCACGCTTTTAAGAAGAAATCCCGACTTTGTATTAAGATACAAATCCAGCAAAATCTTTACCGCCACGGTAATTACAAGAAGAATAATTAAATATCTGTAATTAAACAGCGGACTGCCCTCCTTTACGGCGTCAAAAATTGTGGGCTTCGCCATCAAAAACTCATTTGGCGAGCCGACAATTCTGTAATTCACCGAATACAATCCTGTCATAACAAGTATCCCGGAAAGCAAATCCTTTATTTTGAATTTAACGTGCAGAATACCGGTAATACAGCCGGCGGCAACACCCGCCGCAGCAGCAGCCAAAAGGCAAAGCCACGGATTAACGCCCACCGTAACCAGCGCCGTACTTACCGCCGCTCCCAGCGGAAAGGTTCCGTCCACCGTCAAATCGGGGAAATCCAAAATCTTATAGCTAATGTATATGCCCATAGCCATAATACCATAAATAAACCCCTGCTCCAGAATACCAATTAAAATTCCCGACATAAATATTGTCCCTTTCTCATAAAAAAGGGGTCGACATACTATCAACCCCTATATTCTTATTCAACAACCGTTGCCGAATCCAGAACCTCTGCCGGAGCAGTAATTCCAAGTTTTTCGCATACAGCCTTATTTACCGTAATCTTTGATTCCTTTAACGTTTCGTAAGGAATGGATGATATATCTTCGCCATTGAGGATTTTCGCTGCCATAATGCCCGCCTGCTTGCCAAGCTCGATATAATCAAGACCTGCCGACGCGATACATCCGTTTTTAACTTGCTCTTCCTCCGAACCGAATACCGGAATATTTTTTGCGTTTGCCTTATCAAGCACAACTGCCAATGCCGATACGACCGTATTATCGGTCATGTTTGAGATACAGTCAACCTTTTCAAGGATAACGTCGGCTGCCTGCGCAACCTCTGCCTCCGAGCCGATGCCCACCGTTTCAATCTCAAAGCCGTAATTCGGTGCCTCCTTCTTATATGTTTCAATTGTGCTTACCGAATTTGCTTCACTGGTTGTGTAAATAATGCCGATTTTCTTTGAATCCGGCAGCATATTTCTTATCAGCTTAAGCTGGTCGGTAACGGGAAGCTTATCACTTACACCCGTAATACCGTCAAGAGGTTCGGTTTCACTTTTCGCAAGCTGTGCCGCAACCGGGTCGGAAATTGCGTTGAAAACCACCGGAATACCTTTGTCGTGACATGCCGCATACAGTGCCTGTGCCGACGGAGTAGCTATACCGCATACGAGGTCGTATCCGCCTGATGCATACGTTTGCGCAATCTGGGAATTGGTCGACATATCTCCCGCTGCGCTCTTATAATCGATTTTTATATTATCGCCGTCGGTAAATCCCTCAGCGGCGAGTCCCTGTATAAATCCCTCACGGCAATTATCCAGTGACGGATGATCGGCTATCTGCGTAACGCCGATTTTGTATGTTTTTTTGCCGCTTTCCGAGCCGCTTCCGCAGCCGGTCAGTGCTCCAACAGCCATAATTCCTGCCAATACCAATGCTAATCTCTTCTTCATAATCTCATCTCTCCTATTCCGCATCCTTGTGCAAATAAAATAAAAACCTCAGAACAGATTAGTTCCAAGGAATGTCAACATTCTATTATTAACTACTCTCGTCTAATCTCTTCTGTCACACATTATATACCGTTTTTTTGTATTTGTCAATACCTTTTTGAATAATTTCTAAAAAAATATTCCATACTTATAGTATAGTATGTTGAAGCATACTATCATTTACCCTTTTATCATATATACCACCACAAAAAAATCCACCCTTCAGAGAGTGGATTTTTTTGTATTATACGTTTATTTCAACCGAAATACCAAGCTCCTCCGCATTTCTTTCCAGTGCGTGCTTAACCTCGCCGTTAATAAAATCTGTCACCTGTTCACAGCTTCTGCCGACATAATTCTCCGGTTTCATCAGCTTCATCAGACTGTCGATATCCATGCCAAAGGACGGGTCGGCTGCAATCAGCTCAAGCAGGTTGTTGTCCAGACCTTCCTCCTTGACGCGGCGTCCTGCCTCCATTGAATAGCGGCGGATTTTTTCATGCAGCTCCTGACGGTCACCGCCCCGCTTTACCGCGTCCATCATAATATTTTCGGTAGCCATGAATGGAATTTCCCGCATAAACTGCTGATAAATCACCTTCGGATAAACCACCAATCCGTCAACAACATTGATGTAAAGGCTCAGGATTGCATCTACCGCAAGAAATGCCTCCGGTATACTTATTCTCTTATTTGCCGAATCGTCCAGTGTACGCTCAAACCACTGGGTCGACGCAGTTATAGCCGGATTAAGTGCGTCGACAATTACATATCTCGCCAACGAGCCTATTCGCTCCGAGCGCATCGGATTTCTCTTATATGCCATTGCCGACGAGCCTATCTGCGACTTTTCAAAAGGCTCCTCAACCTGTTTCAAATGCTGCAAAAGCCTTATATCATTGGAAAATTTGTATGCGCTTTGGGCAATCCCCGACAGCACGCTTAGCATCTCATAGTCAAGCTTTCTCGGATACGTTTGTCCGCTGACCGCGAAACAGGACTTATATCCCATTTTTTCCGCTATCTTTTGGTCAAGCAGCTTACATTTTTCATGGTCGCCATCAAACAGCTCTAAAAAGCTTGCCTGAGTGCCTGTGGTTCCCTTCGAACCTAACAGCTTCACCTTTGACAGCCGATATTCCACGTTCTCCAAATCCATCAGCAAGTCCTGAATCCACAGAGTGGCCCGTTTTCCCACCGTTGTGGGCTGTGCCGGCTGGAAATGGGTAAATGCAAGGGTCGGCTGCGCCTTATATTTATCGGCGAATTTCGACAGCTCCGCAATCACGTTTACCAGCTTTTTATGTACCAGCCGCATAGCCTCCGTCATGATAATTATATCTGTATTATCGCCAACGTAACAGCTGGTGGCGCCCAGATGAATAATTGCCTTTGCTGTTGGACATTGTACGCCAAAGGCATAAACATGACTCATAACGTCATGTCTGACCTCCTTTTCCCGCTCCTTTGCCACGTCATAATTAATATCATCGACATGCTCCTTCATCTCTGCAATCTGCTCGTCGGTGATGTTTAGTCCCAGCTCCTTTTCGCTTTCTGCAAGAGCAATCCATAGTCTGCGCCATGTGGTAAACTTCTTGTCGGGTGAGAACAGGTATTGCATCTCTTTGGACGCATACCGCGAATTTAGCGGCGATTCATATGTGTTGTTCATTTTAAATATCCTTTCCGTCTGTTTCTAAACTAATTATATTATAAATTTGTCGCTTTTTCAAGTATTTTACAGAATATTTTGCGCTGTGACGCTGTAGTTTTCCGGCAAATGCTCAAGCATATGCTTAAGACGAATACACCGTACCGTTGCCTCGATGCCCTCCATGCTGTCAGCATAGCCCATAAGCTCGGAAACACACACCTCTATATCATCAATGCTTTCATGATTGATAACCGATGCCAAAACGGTTTTTCTGTTGTCTATTTTTTCGGACAGAACGGTGATTTCCTTAATAGCAGCCTCAAAATCCTGTTCCGAAATTGCGTCATTAATTTTATCGCAGTCCTCCATAAGATTTTCCGACCATTTCCCAATTCCTATGTTAAAGGCAATTCCGCCGGCAATTAAAAGCGCCGCGATTGCCATCGCGCTTATAAAACTCTTCACTTTACATCCCGCTCCCCCTTCTTTTGCACAAACAGACTGCCGTCATCGGACAGCACGGCTATAAAAATATTTTCCGTTTCCGCGCCCAGTCTTTTTTCCAGCCACTCTCTGCTTTTTCCGGAACGCTCAAGCTCATTTTCATTTATCTCTCCGTCCGACACTAAAAGGTACGGAAGCTCTTTCATTCCGTCCTTCTTTTTCTCGATAACGCTCAACTGTCCGTTAGTTTCCAAAACCGCAACTTGTACCTGAGAAACATCAGGATAACCCGATATGCGCAGCTGCTCAAACAAATCGTTCAGATTAAACCTCAGCCGCTCCAGCTCGCCCTCATTTACATGCCCGTCGTACACTACAATGCTTGGTTCTCCGGTAATATACCGGCGCAGTTTTCTGCTCTTAAGACAGATAAAGGACATGGTTACCTCCCCGACCAGAAGCGTTAAAACCGGTACAATTCCCGACAAAAGCGGTATGTCTATCGCCTGCATCGGCACCGACGCAAGGTCGGAAATCATTATCGCCACAACAAGCTCGGAGGGCTGCATCTCCCCTATCTGCCGCTTTCCCATAATCCGCATGGACGCAACCACCAAGAGATATAAAAAAAGCGTCCTTATCATTAAAATCAGCATGATTTCCCCCCGTGATTACAAAGATACATATAATATTTTGTCATAAATATTATATATTATTCTTTACTTTAACGATTTAACGTGTTAAAATAATAATGAGGTGATTTTATGAATTCAAAAGTGTACGACGAAACGGTCCGCACTTTATACAGGGCATTTTTATCTATTAAAAACGAGGAGGAGTGCGGCGCATTTTTAGAGGATTTATGCACGATAACCGAAATAAAATCCATGGCGCAGCGGCTTGAGGTTGCGCAGCTTTTGCGGAAAAATGAAATTTACAGCGCAATCGCTCATAAAACCGGCGCATCCACCGCCACCATATCCCGGGTGAGCCGGTGCTTAAATTATGGTACCGACGGCTATGGTACGGTACTGGCAAGGCTGGGTGACGGCAATGAATAGCTATACTCGGTTTGCATACCTGTACGACAGCCTTATGAATGAGGACGTGGACTACGAAATTTGGGCGGATTATATTGAAAATCTGTTTGGGTACTTTGATAAATCTCCCAATATTGTCTGTGACCTCGCCT
>JAQXUJ010000229.1 GCA_029219925.1 Clostridiales bacterium
CGGATAAATACGTGCGGCCGGCTTTGAAACAACGCGCCCGTAACGCTTTGCTCCGCATACAACCTGTCCTGTAAATTCACCGTTTCCGGAGTCGATGTAAATAAGGTTATCCATCGTGTTAAAAACATTATTGCACATTATTCTTGAACGGTTATTATCCACAGCACCAATCAGTATTCCGATAGGCTCTAAATCCCCGCTGCCTGTTTTCATACTCAGCAATTCACGCAAGCGTTCTTCGTCTTCAATATATTCGGGAACATATTCTGTTTCAATGCCGAACACACCCGAATACCTTGCCGCCATAACATTTGCTTTATTTTTGCCAACATCATTGCCTGCAAAATTCTGTCGTATCAGATTCTTCTTTTCCACCGTGTCACCGTCTGCAATAACAATGCGTATATCCCGTTCAGACGCATATGCTATTCTGTAAAGATGCGGAATAACATATCCGCCCGTTCCGCCTGCACCTATAATAACAATATTTACAGGTCTGTCCATCTCCAGCTTCATAACTGCTCCTCCTTATGCTCGCCAACAATCGAAACAGCATCAAGCCAATAATCCGGAAAGGTATTTTTCCGCATTTCAAAAACCTCTGACGGATCTATTTCAACGAACTTGCCTCCCACCGAAATTCTTGTTCTGATCTGCGGGAAAAATTTATCCAGTCTGCCGATTACTGTATATATACGCGTTGCCTTTTCATCATCATTATCTATTTTAGAAAAGAATGCGCTCATTCTGTTATGCGAATGAATTTCCATGACAAGCGTGTATTCATCCTCAGGCAAATCCGGTAAAGCAGCCGATATTTCTGTCCCTGTAACTCTCTGCTCAGGAACATACACCTCATATCTATGCCGCTGCTCCGACCAGTAAACCGCCGCCATCGCCTCTACTGCATAATCCTCGGTCACATAGCTTTTAAAGAAAGCGATTATCTGCTTCAAGATACACTCCGGTATCTTCGGCAAAGCCGGGATAAACCCGGCTCTTACCTTTTGATATACGTCTGCTTTTTGCGCTTTTGCAATAAACGCTCCTGCCTTCGTGTTTCTCACCTCATAAATGTTCCCATCATCAGACGGAACATAGCAAATCGCCTTTTTCTTTCCTATAGCGTCGGCAAGGCTTGTATATGCACCTTTGTATTCCGCCGCAAATCCTTTTTTCTTTGCAGCAACACAAGGCGTGATCTTGCATACAATATCCTCTTCCTTGCCGGTCTTTTTCTTGGCAAGACCATCAGTAAATTCTTTTGACTTTTCTATGTCCTTTTTAATGCTCGCAATGGTTGTTTTCTTCGGCTCTGAAATCTGCTTTGATACAGTACCGTACTCCACCTTCCATTTAACTGCCTGCGCATCGTCAAGCTCCGGGAAATCGTCCGACTTCTCGTATCTTAACTTATCAAAGGTAATTGAGGGATCTGCTATCTCCTCATTCGCCTTTCCGTAAACAAATACCGGCAGCTTATCCTTTAGGCTGCTCTTGATCTCTTCTGCTTTTTTCTCCTTTGCCGCGGCAACTGCTGCTTCAAAGGGATTATCGTCCTGCTCTGCGGAATTTTCTTCGGCAGCAGGCTTCGCCTCCGATATATCGGTTTGTAGGTCATTTATTTCCTCCTTCACAGGTTCAGGTGTTAATTCGGATTTGCTATTCTCCGGCGTTTTTTCCGGCTGTACGGTTTCTTTGACTTCTGATGAAAATATACTTTCCGCGCCTCCGAACAAATCGTCCGCCATATCAAAGCTGCTTCCCAAATCCAAATCTCCGCTTTCTCCGAAAATGTTCAAATTGTCTTTCTCCAACATAAATTTCTCCTCCGTTTTTTTACTTGTTTTTTGTGTCCCTATCGCTGAAGATATCACCTCCCTATGCTGCCATATCGCAAAGTGATACGGGCATTGGTGATATATGTGAAAGCCGATAATTACACCGGCTGAGTTTTTGACATATTTCCTCGCTCATATCCCTGTCGTCGGGAATGATATCGGCAAACGCGAGCGTATCGGTAATCATATAGTCAAGACTCAGTACGCGCCCTTCACGTTTCTTATTCGCATAATAGCAGGACAGAGCCGAACGCATATGGTTTTTTGCGATTGTTGCAAAGCTGTAAGCTTTCAAATCCTCACGCTCGTCGTACTCCTTGACTGCACGCAGAAACCGAAACACTACCACATCATAAAACTCTTCCTTCGGCAAATGCCGAAATTCCAGGAAATTCTCCAGGACATAATGATTCTTTTCGGCAAACTCTCTTTGCCTGTCTGTTAGTTTGAAATCCATGATTTCTCCTCCTTTAATAATTTTCTAT
>JAQXUJ010000230.1 GCA_029219925.1 Clostridiales bacterium
AATGGAGGGAGCCGTTTAAAATACAACTGATTGGAAAATACTATTTAAAGTATTCTTATGAAATAATGTTATTAATCTCTTGGCTGAGGTTTCCAGTTGGGATCATGATATAATTCTCTGTCCTCATCAGGATTTTCGGCAAAGTAATTCTCCATTGCCTCATTCGCATTCTTATTCATCAGCGCAATACCCTCGTCAACCGTCATTGTGCCTTTCAGAACGCTGTTAACAAAAATTGTCTTCGGTTCTTCCAATCCGCCGAAGGTCTGCTTAGGCGTAAGAGGAACTGACTCACTCTTAGCTACCATTTTTACAAAATCATCCCAACCGGTTTTTTCAACGTACGGCTTTACTCCGTCTATGGTTGAAATATCAATAGGAATCGAAACACAGTTCTTATACCCTTCCAGCTGATCCTTTTCTTCTCTAAGTCTTATGAACTTAGCAAGCTTTTCATGGTCTACCTTTGTTTTTGCGTTTATATATGAGCCGTAGCCGTACTCCGAGAACTGCTTATAAGCAACACCCTCGGTATAGGTAGGATGCGGCGCTACGCCCCAGTCACACTTTGCCGGGAACTGATCGTTAAGAACACCCACGTCAAAGGAGAATGCAAATTTCATACCTACAACACCCTCTGCAAAGAGCGCTCTTGCGGAATCATTATCCATACCGTCGGCACCGGGATAAACGCTGCCGTCATTATACATGCCTACAATTGCTTCCATGGCGGTCTTCATTCCGTCATATTCAAATTTTCCTGTTACCGGATTAAAATTCATAAATCCCGTAGAACATACAGCCGGGCATGCAATATCCGAATTGAACCAGCCGCCCCACTTAAGCGGATAGATAATTCCGTATTCCTTTTTTGATTCATCGGTAAGACGCTTTGCATAATCTCTTACTTCTGCCCATGTTTTCGGCGGAGTCGGCTCTCCCTTCTCGTCTACAATGCCTGCCTTCTTAAACATATCCCTGTTGTATACAATTCCCATTGTTGTAACAGAACTTGGCAGCGAGTAGGTTTTACCCTTATACATTCCCCGCGTTTCCTCCAAAAGACCTTTATCCTTGTAGTCCTTTATAATATCCTCCAAGCCCGGCAGGTCGTCATATGCGATAACATCACCGTTTTCAACCAGCTTGTTCAAATCTCCGCTTATAAAATCGGGCGCCGTTCCGCTCTGTATAGCAAGCTCCATTGTCTGGCTTATACTGTCGCCGCCCTTTACCTGAAAATCAACATAAAAACCGTTTTCCTTGCCGACAGTTTCGTTCCATTCCTTCCAGCTTGCGGTATCTACATCCTTTGAATGTGTATTACCGGACCATATCGATATGGTTGTAATATCACTCGAAGCCGTTTCCTTTCCTCCGCAGCCCGTTGCCAAGCCTAATAGCATAACCGCCGATAATGTCATTGACAATACCCTGAACGATTTTTTCATAATATTCTTCCTTTCATTATGTATTGCAGGTTCCCCTTGCTTATTATTTATATCTATATTGTAACACACATTTCAATATACATACAATGGACAATTTTTGTCCATTATTTCATTCTATAAACTCAAAAAACTTAAGTTCCCTGAGCTGTGCAATAAGCTCCTTCATGTTTTTCACATCAACACGCTTTAAAATACGGCTCGCCATTCTCCGTACCGATTCAATTTCAATAAATTTTTCCTCCGAAATCTTTTTATAGCTGCTTCCGTAGTACAGCTCGCGCAAAAGCTCAAACTCACCCGTGGTAAGCTGGGAAAGCTTATTGTATAAAAACAGCAGCGACGCTTGGTTTCGCTGAACCTCAAGCGTCTTTTTTACCATTTTCTGTGCAATCTGCGGTCTTAATGTCCCATTATTGTTATATGACGCAACAATTATATCCGCTATTTCGTCAAGGGACATGGTTTTCTCACAGTAATCGTCCGCTCCGTTTGCAAATGCCGCAAATATGTAATCATCATCTGTATAACTTGTAAGCATGATAATCTTTATATTAGGATGTATTTCTTTAACCTTTGGAATAATATTAATACCCGCATACTCTGTTTCCATCCGAATATCCAACAGCAGTACGTCCGGCTCCGTATGCTCCATCATTTCAACACATTCCCCAGCAGAATATGCACATCCGATTACTTCAAAGTTATCGAAGTCCGAAAATTCTTCGCGAAAACCGTCGCAGATGTACTTTGCGTCGTCACAAATTGCTATTTTTATTTTATCACTCATAATATCCCTCCATTATTTCTCTGCCTTCATACACCGTATATATATCATCTTTTCTGACACATTATTCCGATAAACTCCGGTCCGCGGTAAACCGCACCGTTTTTAGTCATCTTTTTCTATACATCGGCAGAACAATCTGAAACAGCGTGTACTTTCCGACAACACTTTTTACCCGTATTTCGCCGTGATGCTGTTTGATAACATTTGATACGTAGTTAAGACCCACGCCGCCTCTGGAATTGCTTTTGGTCGATGAAAACGGACGGAATATCTTTGTAAGATTTTTATATTCTATTCCTGTTCCGTTGTCCTGAACATCAACCTGAACCAGGTTCTCCTCAACAATGACCATTATGTCAATACGAGCTCCCGCCTCATTTTTTATTTTCAGCGCTTCGACGGCGTTCAGTATTAGATTTACAAAACATTCGGTCAGATGCCGTTCGTCGCCGTAAACCTCAACATTATCAGCATCACAATGTATTTCGGT
>JAQXUJ010000231.1 GCA_029219925.1 Clostridiales bacterium
GGAGATTTTACCTTTGCCTTGATTTCGGATTTACAGATGAAAGCGGAAAGCCCTGCAACGGTAAAGCAAATCGGTCAGAACAAGCCCGACTTTATTATATATGAGGGCGACATGGGCAACACGCCGTGGAAAGCCGGAGAATGGTTTGATCTTGATAATTATTTTGTGAATCCTGCAGAGGACGGAAAAACATGGTTTGAAATAATGCAGCAGGAGGAGGACGGAGCAGAGCTTTTACAGTATACTCCGATATTCCCTGTGCCCGGCAATCACGAGGTTGATGATCAGCGTGTATTTACCGACAAGGAGAGAGCGGCAAATAATAACGATTGGTCATTGTCAATCTATATGCAGCTTTTCAGACCGCTATACCCCGAACAGGAATATGCAAAGGGCGGAAAGCACTGGTACAGTGTTGACTACGGCGATTTACACATAAGCAATATCTCCTGTTTCCGCTGGCAGGCATGGGACGGCTTCGAGGCTCCGGGCTGGGCGATGTTCGATGATATTTCAAAAGACAGCGCACAGGTTAAGTGGCTTGAGAATGATCTTGCCTCTACCGATGCAAAGTATAAATGGGTAAATATGCATTGGCACATGCTCAACCGCGGAGACGATGGATATTATCCCGTATCCGAGCCTGTAATTGACGGTGACAAAGCAACATATCCCAACGGAGACTATGCCTATGACGTTTTAAAGCCCATCTATGAAAAATACGGAGTTGACGCAGTAAGCTTCGGTCACTCACATGTTTACGAAAGATATCTAATAAACGGCGTAAATTACATTGAAGCGGCATCTATCGGAAATAATTACAGAGGCGAGAATGATCCCTATCATCCCTCAGGCAATAAGCCTGTTTTTGAGAAGAACGATATTCGTTCCCTTATGCTGCTTTCAAAAAATGATACAGGCATTTCTGCATAGGGAATAGCCGCAAGCGGAAGTACAAAGGGACAGGTATTTGATGAATTTTATGTTTCAAAAAATACGGACAGCGTCGCGCAGGCTTCCGAACAGGAAACAATTGCGCAGACAAATCCGCAGATAAAAAATATTATTATCATGATTCCTGACGGTCAGTCGGTTACAGATACCACACTTGCACGCTGGTATAAGGGCGGCGAACCGCTGGCTGTTGATGAAATGGTATGCGGTCTTGTAAGAACATACTCTTCCGATGCACCCATTGCCGATTCCGCACCGTCGGGAACGGCATACGCAACAGGCTTTAAGTCGCATACCGGCTTTGTGGGTGTTCTCCCCGATGTCAACACAATGCCGGGCATGAAGCCGCTTGCGGAAGCAGACAAGAGAAAACCTGTTGCAAGTATTCTTGAGGCGGCACAGCTGCTCGGTAAAAGCACAGGGCTTATTGCAACATCGGAAATTATGCACGCAACTCCGGCAGATTTTTCATCACACGACCCCAGCAGAAAAAATTATGACAGCTTAAGCGAGCAGAAGGTTTATCAGGATATAGATGTTGTTCTCGGTTCCGGAGACTATTACTTAAAGCCTGAAGGCAGAAAAGACGGCGAAAATCTTGTTGACGAATTAAAGAATATGGGTTACGATTACATAACAACGCCCGAGGAAATGAAAAATACAACAAGCTCAAAAATCTGGGGAATGTTCGCTCCGAAGGATCTTTCCTATGAAATGGACAGAGATGCTTCAAAGCAGCCCTCTCTTGCGGAAATGACACAGAAAGCTATCAGTGTTTTAAGCAAACAGGAAAAAGGCTTCTTCCTTATGGTGGAGGGTTCAAAGGTTGACTGGGCATCTCATGCAAACGATCCGATAGGAGTTATATCTGATACTCTTGCATATGACGACGCAGTAAAAGCCGCACTTGACTTTGCTAAAAAAGATGGTAATACAGTTGTAATTTCCGTGACAGACCACGGTAACGGCGGTATGACTATCGGAAACAAGGCAACAGATAATGACTATGATAAGCGGACTCTTGATGAGTTTATAGCACCGCTCAAAAAAGCAACCAGAACAGGCGAAGGCGTTGAAAAGCTGTTTAATGCCGACAAGAGCAACATAGCCGAGGTTATGGCAAAGTATTACGGTATTACTGACCTTACGGCGGAGGAAATTGAGGAAATTAAGAATACGAAATCCGGTTCCATGAATTATACGGTGGGCCCGATGATTTCAAAAAGAGCAAATATCGGCTGGACAACAAACGGACATACCGGCGAGGACATTCCGCTTTATGTATATGCTCCCTCAGGCTGCAAAAAGCTGAGCGGAGTTGTGGAAAACACGGATATAGCAGACTATATGTCAGAGCTGTTCGGCATAAAGCTTTCGGATGTTACAACAAGACTGTTTGTCCCGGTAAGAGCCGTAGCCGAAGCAAAGGGCGCCGAGGTTATATGGAATACCGATGACGAAAAAAATCCCGTTGTGGTTATAACAAAAGACGGCAATGAAATAAAAATCCCCGTAAATAAAAACATTGCCTATGTAAACGGCAGTGAGGTTAAGCTTGACGGTGTTACGGTATTTAACGGAATAAATACTTATGTTCCGCAAAGCGCAATCGACCTTATTAAATAGCGTTACTAAAAAAGCCCGTAATTTAACGAGCAATAATATTCTTAATCTTTAGCAGGCTTAAGCTGTCAAATACGCTTAAGCCTGCCTTTTTTATGTCTAAAAGTATCGAAGCAAATTTTTTTATTGATATATTATAGGTCAATATATTCAAATCTAATGACATCTTAATTTTTCCTGTTTTATCTTTTTACCGTTTTAATACGGAATGTGCTATGATAAATACAGAAGGAGGGATATAGCATGTCAGGCCTTGCAAATTCATTTCGCAAATTTGAAAAAAAATTTGATAAGTGTGTTTTGCAGCTTTCCATGCATCACCCGTACCTATTCATTATGGCAATCTTTATTGGCACACCGTTATTCGTGCTGTGTTCCGTGTGCATATGCACGGTCATAATTGTGCTGCCAATATCGCTTATCATGGGTTGGGTGTAGGAAGCGGCAAGACATTAATATAATAAGGAGGAAAAAACAATGCAAGCAATTGTAGGTATTTGCGGCATAGCCGCAGTAGGATTATTGATTTACTATGTTTACATATTAATGAAGGGAGATGAACAATAATGAATGCTGTTTTACAGTACATACTGTACCTTGCGGCGCTGGTTGCTCTTGCCATACCGCTGGGAGCGTACATAAAAAAAGTTATGAACGGAGAAAAGACGTTCTTA
>JAQXUJ010000232.1 GCA_029219925.1 Clostridiales bacterium
TTCTCGTAAAGCCCCTGGAGTATTTTCAGACTTTCCTCCATAGGCATCTTGTATCTTTTACCAAGAACATTTTGGAGCTTTGTAAGAGAATAAAGCTTTCCGGGTTTCAAGGAGTCTTTTTTCTTGTTTTTTGCCGTAACAACGGCTTTTTCGGCGTTGTATACGTCGCATAGGCGCAGAGCTTTTTCAAGCTCATCTTTTGTGAATTTTTTCTTGCTGATAAGCTCAATCTCTTCGCCTTTTGTTTCTGCTTTGCTTGAAATTGAATAATATTTTTCCGGTTTAAAGTTACGTATGGACATGTCACGGTCATATATCGCTTTGACAATCGGCACAATAACGCGCCCGACCCGCAGAAGAGTGCCGGTTTTCAGGGTGGCATAGCGGGTCAGGTTCACTCCGTACAGCCAGTCGATATAAGTGCGGGCAAAGCCTTCGTTTGCGAGATTTTCGTATTCGGATTCATCCTTCATGTCGGCAAGCGCCGCGCTTATTGTTTTCGGCGTCTGATCGGGAAGCCAAAGCCGCTTAAAAGACTTTCCGATTACCCCGGTTTTTTCCACGCAGATGCGTACTATAATTTCGCCTTCTCGGTCGGAGTCGCCTGCGTTTACTATTGTATCAACATCACTTCGTTCACAAAGAGATTTTATTGTTTCAAACTGCTTTTGTACACCCGGGTCAACTGTTTTGTCACGTCCGCGCTTCAATGTAAACCGAAAATTCTCAGGGAAGCAAGGAATGTTTTTCATGGTCCAATGACCGTCGGGATTGGGATTATAATCCTCAATATCCGCCAGAGAAAACAGATGACCGAATGCCCAGGTTACTATATATTCGCTGTTATACATAAAACCACCGGATTTTTTCATGTTTCCGATGGCTGATGCGATATTTCGCGCTAAGCTTGGTTTTTCCGCTATAATTAATTTTATCTTAGACACCCTCTTCCGTTTATTCCGCCATATCTGGTGTGGGCTCGGGTTCTGGCGTGGGAGTTTCACGCGGTACGAGGGTCGGCATTGGTGTGGGAACCGCGGCGCCTACAGCCAGCTTTGTCGGAAGCATTTTATATACGCTTTTCCCCATTTTTTCCGATTTCACCTCGGAACCGTTCTCATATACTGTTCTGATTGTTTCCACGGTATAGCCTGTTTTTCCGGCGGAAATAACCTTTTTGTTTCCGGTAAGCATCGATTTGTCGGGAACTTCCTCTACAGTGGGTTCTCTTGTTTCAATAATATTGTTTGTAATTTTTACAGTTTTTTCAGCTTCGGGCTTTGTTCCGGAAATTGAAACGGTAATTTTGCCCTTTACGGCAGCAGCGGAAATTTTTATAGGATATGCGGTATTGTTCTTGAATTTAAAATCAATACTTCCGTATGCAACGGTTGCGTCCTGACCTTTCGGTACATATGCGACTGTCAGAGAATGGCATCTGCGCTCAACGACCTGTAAATCAGAATATAAAACCGCAGAGTAAAGCGTGCTGCTTACCTGGCATACACCGCCGCCGGTACCCTGGACTGTTTCACCGTTCTCAAACATGGGCGCCTCAAGAAAACCGTTTGCCTTTGTACGCTCACCGACAGTATTATTGTAGGAAAATACCTCGTCCGGCGCTAATATCACTCCGTCGATTTTACGCGCCGCAAGCTCGACGTTCTTGCTGCGGTTCTTGCCGGATACGGAATAAAGTGTTGAATATTCTCCCAGTAGATGGTTGAAAAGCTGACTGTTTAGAGTATCCAAAGTAACCGATGGTATCAGCTTAACAAGTTTCAGGGTGATGGTTTCGCCGTTTTTCAGCTTCTCAATCTGTGTTCCCGCTTCAATTTTATCAATCTGACGTCCGTATTGCTCCGCAATCATATTAACCTTACCATCTGTCACCTCATAACGTGCATCTGTAGGTGCAATGTAAATCTCGTTAAAAAGGCTTTCCGTGTCGGGAACAGGCGGTTCACTTTTGTTAAGCTCAACCGTAATATCATAGCTGCCCCGCGACAAAGCGTCAAGAACGGTACTGCGCGCATCAGAAACGTCAGTGCTCTGACCGGCTGCCCCTCTGGATACGTTTACATAATCGTCGCTGAAATCCAAAATATAGTTTTTCAGTTCGCCGTTTTGTTCGATGCCCAGATTATAGAGAATGCTGTCAAGCTTTTCTTCATCCGCACTGCAGCGGAAGGGAATATCGCTGTGACAAAAATACAGACGTATACGTTTAACCGCATTATTAAGGAAGTTTCCGCTATGTGTAAGTTCATATGCCGATTCGGCGGTACTCTGTGCGTCAGGTAAAAAAGAAATATCGTCAGGCGAAAACTCGGTTTTATTTCCGCTGCGGGTTTTAACGGTGATGATTTTTCCCTTGGTGTCTGCCTCCGGCGACAGTATACGCACGGCATCGGATATGCTCATGCCGCCTATGTTCACTCCGTTAACGCTGACCCCCTTTGCGATTGCACTGCCTGTGGTTATTACTGCCGTATAAAATAATATGGCAGCACATATCAAAACAGCGGCGGAAACTATAATTTTTACCGCTTTCCGATTAAAAAAATCTGTTTTGGGTTTATTATTGCTTTCCATAAAAATCACTCTTTAAAAAATCTTCTGTATTCATCAATATATTCGGAATACTTGTTCATATATTCTTTAATTTCTGCATTTTTCATCAATAAAATAAATGATTTTTTGATATTATTAACAAACTTTTCGTCAAATTGATTTATCGTCAGCTCCGAAGCAAGAGGACATACCGATTTTGCCCGTGGATCGATGATGATTTCAAACTGACCGTCCTTAACGTAGGGAGTCAGCGGAAAAATGCGGCAAGCCAAGGGTCTTTGATAACGGTCGCAGCAGCCGTTGCAGAAAAGTATCGGGACTTTTTTTGTTTTACCGTTGTATTCATATTCAAAATCAGAATACTCAATTTTACCCCAGTCGGGATTCAGAAGCTTGTACACGCTTTCTTCGCCGGGAAACAGATACATTCCTGACTCGTCACCCTCACAGCAGGCGCTGCCGCAAAGTCCGCCGCAGTCCGCCAAGAGAGGGGTGGAGCGGTCAAAGAGCCGGTAAAGCTGTAAATAAATGTAAGTGCTTTTCATTTCATAATCCTTTCAAAATCAGGAAAAATAATTGCATGTATGCATTTAATATTTTATCACAAAATGCGTATAAATACAATAGCTGTATTTGAATTTGACAAAATTCACTAAATATTGTATAATATATAAGTATGTAACCGAATTAAAATTCAAGATATAGAAAGGGAAGTATTATGCCAAAGAAAAAGGAAGAATACGGTAATCAGAGTATAACCAGCCTGAAAGGCGCCGACCGCGTAAGGAAACGTCCGGCGGTTATATTCGGTTCGGACGGTCTTGAGGGCTGCGAACATTCCTTCTTTGAAATTCTGACCAATTCGATAGATGAAGCCAGAGAAGGCTACGGGAATATTATTGAGATTACGCGCTTTAAAGACGGCAGCATCGAGGTGCGCGACTACGGACGAGGAATTCCCCTCGATTATAACGAGAAGGAACAGCGGTATAACTGGGAGCTGGTATTCTGCGAGCTGTATGCCGGAGGAAAGTACAATAATAACAGCGGCGGCATGTATGAGTACAGCCTTGGTTTAAACGGTTTGGGTGCATGTGCGACTCAGTATTCGTCGGAATATATGGATGTAGAGGTTGTGCGGGATAAGACCAAATACACCCTTCATTTTGAGAAGGGAGAAAATATCGGCGGACTTACCAAAACTCCGGTGTCGACATCAAAAACCGGCTCGGTTACCAAATGGCGACCGGACAGAGAGGTTTTTACCGATATTAATATTCCGATTGAATTTTATAAGGAAACTCTCCGTAAGCAGGCAATGACAAATGCCGGTATACGCTTTGTGCTGTACAATGAAACTGAGGAGGGTACAGAGCTTTTCGAGTATTACTATGAAAACGGAATCGTGGACTATCTGAAGGAAACGGTAGGCGAAAATTCCTTTACCATGCCGGAAGTATGGGAGGCGGAGCGTGTTGGCCGTGACAGGGAGGACAAGCCGGAATATAAGGTCAAAATGCAGGTGGCATTTTGTTTTTCCCAGTCGGTAAATCTGCTTGAATATTATCATAACTCCAGCTGGCTGGAACACGGCGGCTCGCCGGACAAGGCTGTCCGTAACGCATTTGTGTATGCCATTGACCAATATTTGAAGCAAAACGGAAAGTATAATAAAAATGAGAGCAAAATCAGTTTTGCCGACGTTGCCGACTGCCTTGCTCTTGTTATAAATTCCTTTTCAACTCAGACCAGCTATGAAAATCAGACGAAAAAGGCAATAAACAATAAATTTATTCAGGAGGCAATGACCGAATTTCTGAGACATCAGCTGGAGGTATATTTTATTGAAAACAAAAACGACGCCGAGAAGATTGCAAACCAGGTGCTTGTCAATAAACGCAGCCGTGAAAATGCCGAGAGGGTAAGGATTGATACCAAAAAGAAGCTTACCGGGGCCATGGATATTACGAACCGTGTCGAAAAATTCGTCGACTGCCGAAGCAAAGATGTTTCAAAGCGTGAGGTATACATTGTGGAGGGTGATTCCGCTCTCGGTTCATGTAAGCTGGCGAGGGACGCGTCCTTTCAGGCTATCATGCCTATACGCGGCAAAATCCTGAACTGCCTTAAAGCGGACTATGCGAAAATTTTCAAAAGTGATGTTATTCTTGATTTGGTTAAGGTTCTGGGCTGCGGTATCGAAATAAAGTCTAAACATGTAAAGGGCGTTGAAGAGTTTAATATTGACAATCTGCGCTGGGATAAGGTTATAATCTGTACCGACGCCGATGTGGACGGGTTTCAGATACGCACCCTTGTTCTGACAATGATTTATCGCCTTATGCCTACTCTTATAGATATGGGGAAGGTGTATATTGCGGAATCGCCGCTTTATGAGATTACAATAGAAAAAACAAAGAGAAGGGGCGAAAAGCTTTTTGCATATACAGACGGTGAAAAAGAAAAGATGCTGCTGCGGCTTGAGGAAGAGGGCATCGAAAGAAACGACGTTGATATTAAACGGAGTAAGGGTCTTGGCGAAAATCAGCCGGAAATGATGAGCCTTACAACAATGCACCCGGCTACAAGGCGGCTTATCAGAGTTACGCCGGAGAATGTGGAGCGAACGGCGCAGGTGTTTGATATATTGCTGGGCGACAAGCTCCAGGAACGTAAAGAGCATATTGCGCAGAACGGGCATTTATATATGGAAATGCTGGATATAAGCTAAGGAGGCGGGAAAAATGGCAAAAAAGAAAAAAACGGCTGAGGAAAACTACATTCCTGCGCCCATAAGCGAACAGCTGATAACCGAAACGCTGGAAACAAATTACATGCCGTATGCAATGAGTGTAATCGTATCGCGTGCAATTCCGGAAATAGACGGACTTAAACCGGCACACCGAAAGCTTTTGTATACGATGTATAAAATGGGGCTTTTGGGCGGAAAGCTCACAAAGTCCGCCAATGTTGTGGGACAGACCATGAAGCTGAATCCTCACGGCGACAGCGCAATATACGAAACTATGGTACGTCTTACACGAGGGAATGAAGCACTCCTGCACCCGCTGATTGAATCTCAGGGTAATTTCGGAAAGCAGTATTCCAGGGATATGGCATATGCTGCGTCACGTTATACCGAGGTACGTCTTGACCCGATTTGCCAGGAATTTTTTGGGGACATTAATAAAAATACCGTAAAATTTGTGGACAACTATGACGGAGAATTGAAAGAACCCACCCTTTTACCGGTGGCGTTTCCAAACATTCTGGTAAATCCCAATCAGGGAATTGCGGTGGGTATGGCAAGCAATATATGCTCCTTTAATCTGCGTGAGGTGTGCAATGCGGCGATTGCATACATGAAAAATTCGGATTGTGACCTTTTGGAGTACATGCCGGCACCGGATTTTCCTATGGGGGCGGAAATTTTGTATGATGAGGCACAGATGCGCGAAATTTACGACACCGGCAGAGGCAGCTTTAAAATGCGCGCTGTTTATGAGTATGATAAGTCAAATAACTGCATTGAAATAAAGGCAATTCCATATACAACCACCGTTGAGGCGGTTCTGTCAAAGATTATGGATTTGGTTAAGGCGAATAAGCTGAAGGAAATTTCCGACGCCCGTGACGAAACTGGGCTTCAGGGGTTTAAGCTGACCCTTGATCTGAAACGCGGAACCGACCCG
>JAQXUJ010000233.1 GCA_029219925.1 Clostridiales bacterium
GCAAGAATATTCTGTACAGCTGCCGCCGCATGAATTGCCGCCATGCATGCAATGGGGCTTTCCGCCATATGTATCGCCATAGCTACTCCGTATTTTTCACACATATTGCCCAGCTTCTTCATTTCTATTGCTCCGCCTACCGTCAGAATATCGGGATGAACCACCGATACTCCTCCGTTTTCCATCAGCGGACGGAAATTCTCCGACAGATATATGTCCTCTCCGGTACATATCGGCACGTTACATGAATGTGAAATCTTCTCGAAGTGCTTCGTATAATGCCACGGCGCAATATCCTCAATCCATGCTATATTGTACTTTTCAAGTCTTTTCGCAAACATTATACAGTCGTCAATGCATACATGTCCGAAATGGTCGAGGGCAAGGGGCACTTCATAACCGATTACATCACGAACCTGCTTTACGTAGTTCTCAAGATAATCCATGCCCTTTTGAGTCATGTGGATTCCCGTAGCATGATGTGGTATTGTAAAAGTTTCATAGTTTTTACCAAGCATCATATCCATATCCACCGACCCCTTCTGATGGTTTATGGCTTTCATGGAATATTTTTTAATATCCTCCAAAAATCCCAACGGAGCGTTTAGACAGCCCGGTTCATCCAGCATAAGTTCAATTCCCAAATCCATTTTCAGGAACGTAAATCCCTGATCCATACGCTTTTTAAGCGCATGTCCCATATCTGTGCCTGTGTGCTTACCGTCCACGTCGGTGTCGCAGTACATCCGAACCTTGTCACGGAACTTTCCGCCAAGCATCTGCCACAGTGGAACACCCCATGCCTTGCCTGCCAGATCCCACAGGGCTATTTCAATTCCCGAAACTCCCCCGCCCTGGCGCGAGTGTCCGCCGAACTGCTTTATCCTACGGAACAGCTTGTCAACATTGCAGGGATTTTCGCCCACAAGCCTTGATTTAAGCATGAGCGCATAAGTTGCGCTTGACGCATCGCGTACTTCGCCGTATCCGACCAAGCCCTGATTAGTATACACCTTTATAAGCGGGCAGTGCTTCGGTGCACCGTTTATGTTCGCCACGCGTATATCGGTAATCTTAAGCTGCGAAGGTTCCGATGACGTATTAACATTTTCCGAAATCATGTTTTTAATATTCTCGTTCATTTTATTCTCCAATCTGCCGCATGATGCGGTATAATTTACATTGCCTAAGGAGAGTAGATTCCCGGACAGATGTCTGTCCTGAGCAGAAATTGTCAAAACATGCCGTTTTTTTCGTTTTGCTCTCCTTATAGAAGTCATGGACATAACGTGCTCCGTTATGCGCGCATTTTTTTACAGTTCTACTACAATCCTGTTTATTCCGTTTTTACCGATTTCAATTTCTTTAGTATAAGTTTTTCCGTTAACCGTTATTTCTGCATCATACTTCCCGAAAAAGCCCTTAAATACCGCTATGCCTTCCTCGTTGGAATCAACTGTAACATCGGTGTGCCATTCCTTTTGGAACAAATCTTTGATTACATAATAGGCAGGTTTCGGAGTCATGTCGTGACGCATAAGTCCTCCGTAATAATAGTTTTCTCCGGCTGTCATGTCGCCAATCGGCGCAAATGCCGCATAGCCGTCTACTAAATTCCAGTAAATAATCTGCTCAACATTAGGATGCGAAAACCAGATTGAATAAAGATACTTTATAATTTCCGCCTGAATCTGTTCGTCCTCGGGAGCATTTGAATATGCGGGAATTGTAATTTCCGTAATCTGCAAAGGCTTATTTAGCTTTGCGTATAAATTCATTATGTCATAAAGATGCATCGGGTCATAGAAACGTCTTGTTGCCTTGTATTCATCTTCCAGCCTGTGGAACATATGGTACTGCATGCCCACCGCGTCAATCCTTGCACCCTTCAGGAGAGTATTCTCTATGTACAAATAGTAATTATCACGTGTTGTAGCATTTGTATCCCACACCCCTGCCCACTCATTGATACTTATTTCATTATCGGGGAAATATTTTTCCGCCAGTTTATAACAATATGTAAGAAATTCATCACTTCTGTAGAGGGGTGATTGCGCCACGCTCCACCACAGCTCGTTGGTAACTTCAATAGTAGGAATTTTATCGGCATATCTCTCCGATATCTCCTTAAAGCGCCGCTCCAGCTCGCGCTTATTTTCGTTTACATCGGTCTTGCTGAGCCAGTCCGGGAAGAAATGGTCATATGCCAAAGCATGCTCTCTCGGCTCAATTCCGTTTTCCTCGCAGTATTCCAGACACAAATCCGGTGCGGGACGGCGGTAAATTTTGGGGCTGTCCTTTTCATACCGCTGTTTTCCCTTTTCCGGCTCTAAATCCGACCAGTAAAAAGGCAGCGTTGCCATGTTAAAACAATCTTTGAAATATTCGCGGTATTTCTTGTTCTTCTCCTCAGTTTCCATTTCGTCAAGCATAAAAAGATTTGCGCCGTACTTAAATTCGTGGGTTTTCTGCTTTAAATGAACTTTTGCTCCGGCAGCCGGAGTTCCTTCCGACTTGATTTCAAGCGTCCCGTACCCTTTTCGGTTATTTTCTATTCCTGCCGCCACCTGAGTTTTCAGAAATTCCGACTGACTTTCAAATTTTTCTAAAATCTTCCTGCGTTCCATTATCGTTACCCTCCAAAATATTATTTCACAGATTGACTCTTTATCCGTTCTGTGTTACAATTACATTATAGTGCAGTTTATATTTTATGACTTCCTATATATTTTTAATTTTATCCACTATATTACGATTGGAGATTTTTATATGCACGAAGACCTGATAATATTAGACAGATTTTCACACCCTTTTATAAAGCTGCGTTATGCCGAAATTGCGCCAACAAAAAGGGAACTTATCGAGCACCACCACACCGAATGTGAAATTGCCCTGTTCATGTCCGGCACCGGCGTTTACCGTGTAGGTGACAAAAATTACGATATAGCACCCGGAGATATTTTCCTCTTTGCAACAAATGAAAGTCATTTTATTACTGATATAAACGGCTTCAGCTACATACGTCTTCACTTTGAGCCGCGAATTTTATGGCTGGATAACAATTTTTCTGATCCGGTATTTCTCAAAATTTTCTTTGACAGAAACGAAAACTTTGAAAACCGTCTTGACAGATCCAATCCCCATGCAAAAATGCTTTGCGATTTAATAATTTCTTTATATGAGGAAATGAAATCAAAAAAAACAGCCTATACGGCTGCTGTGAAAATACTGCTGGACAGTATATTTCTGACATTAATACGTGACTATGGTTTCGTCAATCAAAACTCCGCCTATACTGCCGATACCGGCGCGTTAAAGCGGCTTGAAAAAGCGATGAAATTTATCGACACCAACTTGGAAAGCGATTTATCTCTTTCAGAAATAGCCAAAACCGCTCTGATGAGCAAAAACTATTTCTGTACCATTTTTAAGCGGTTCAACGGCATATCTCCCTGGGATTACATAACCATTAAAAGGATTGAAAAAGCGGTTGAGCTTTTAAAAACAACCGATATGAGCAAGCTGGAAATCGCCTATACCTGCGGCTTCAATTCGCCGTCCAACTTTTACAAGGCGTTCCGCAGAATTACCGGGAAGGCACCCGGCGACATCACTTGAGCTTCGTTTTGCACATTGCTACTTCGGCGACCTTCCCTGCACCGGCAGCCATAAGCGCCTTTTTACAGGCGTTCATCGTCATTCCCATGGTAGAAATGTCGTCAATTAAAATGATATTCTTATCCCGTACCAGTGTACTGTCCGCCTCAAACGCATCCCGGACATTTTCCGCTCTGTCCGTGCCTGTCAGACCGCTCTGACGTTTTGTTTCCTTTATTCTTTTAAGCGCTGCGCCGGCAAATTCGAGTCCCATTTCTACAGAGAATTCCTCCGCTATTATTTCCGCTTGATTATACCCTCGTTCGCACAGTCTGTTTTTGTGCAGAGGCACAGGCACAACAGTATCATATCCGTCCAGCATACCCGTACCCTCAAGTTCTCCGCACAGCATGTGCCCGAAAAGATAGCCATATAACTCCTGTCCACGGAATTTAAAGTCCAGAAATGCGCTGCGCAGTGCTCCGGTGTAATAATACGGAGATATTACAAGCGTATTGGTGTTCGAGTCAAGAC
>JAQXUJ010000234.1 GCA_029219925.1 Clostridiales bacterium
CTGCTGAAATTAATTGATAAGCTTAACAATAAGCCTGAAATCTCGGGCATTCTTGTACAGCTGCCGCTTCCTGATGGGCTTGACGAGGAGAAGGTTATAAACCGGATTAATCCAAAGAAGGATGTGGACGCTTTTCATCCTGTAAATGTGGGTAAAATCATGGTCGGAAATTAGGATTTTGTGCCGTGTACTCCTGCCGGTATTATGGAGCTTATCAAGGAAAGCGGAATTGACATATGCGGCAGGGAATGTGTTGTTGTGGGAAGAAGCAATATCGTGGGAAAACCCATGGCAATGATGCTTTTGCATGCGAACGGCACCGTTACGGTGTGCCATTCCCGTACGAAAAATCTTGCCGAAAAAACAAGGCAGGCAGATATTCTTGTAGCGGCGGTGGGAATACCGAATTTCATTACCGGCGATATGGTGAAGGAAGGCGCCGTAGTAATCGACGTAGGCATAAACCGGACGGAGGACGGCAAGCTTACGGGAGATGTGGAGTTTGAAACGGCAGAGCCGAAGGCGGCGGCGATAACGCCTGTGCCCGGCGGCGTAGGACCGATGACAATTGCAATGCTGATGAAAAATACGCTTAAAGCAGCGGTTATAAACAGGGAGGATAAATAAATGAATAAGGAAGAACTTAAAAACAAGGTAAAGTACATAGATATTGAGTATCTGTACGGCTGTTCGGGCGATGAAAGAGGAAAATATGAGGAGCGGTTTAAAGAGGTTATTGACGGATTTGAAGAAACCTTCGGAAACGCCGACGGACTGCGTCTGTTTTCCGCCCCGGGAAGAACCGAGATAGGAGGCAATCATACTGACCATCAGCATGGCGCGGTTTTGGCGGGAAGTCTTAATCTTGACGTAATCGGGGCGGCAAAGCTGAACGGAAGCAAAGAAATCCGTATTAAGTCGAAAGGCTTTATTATGGACGTAATTGACATTGATGAGCTTGCCGTAAACGAAGAAGAATACGGCAGAGCCGGCGCACTTATAAAGGGTGTTGCGGCAAAATTTAAGGAAAAAGGGTATAAAATAGAGGGCTTTGACGCATATACTGTTTCAAGCGTGCTGAAGGGCTCGGGAATGAGCTCGTCTGCGGCATTTGAGGTTCTTATCGGAACAATGATGAACTGTATGTTCGCAAATTCGGAGATAAACCCGGTTGAAATTGCAAAAATAGGTCAGTTTGCGGAAAATGTGTATTTCGGTAAGCCCTGCGGACTCCTTGACCAGACCGCATGCTCGGTTGGAAACATGGTAGCAATTGATTTTGCCTCAACCGAAAAGCCGGTGGTGGAAAAGGTTGATTTTGATTTCGCTTCGACCAATCATGCGCTGTGCATAATTGACACCGGAGCCGACCACTCCGATTTGACCGACGAATATGCGGCAATTCCGGCGGAAATGAAAAGGGTTGCGCAATTTTTCGGGAAAGATTTCTTAAATGATGTAAAAAAAGATGAATTTACGGCAAATATAAAAGAAGTAAGAAAGGCAATCGGCGATGACAGGGCGGTGCTCAGAGCGCTTCACTATTTTAACGAGACCGAACGGGCAAAGATGGAAGCCTCGGCGCTTAAGAAGGGCGATTTCGAGGAATTTTTAAGACTGGTCAGAAAGTCAGGACTTTCATCATATATGTACCTGCAGAACGTATATGCTGCGTCCGCGCCTCACGAACAGGCTGTCAGTCTTGCGCTGGCGCTTTGCGATGAGCTTCTGGGAGACCGCGGCGCATATCGTGTTCACGGCGGCGGATTTGCCGGAACAATCCAGGCATTCGTTCCCTGCGATATGCTGGACGAATTCAAAAAAGGCATTGAGGCGGTTTTAGGTGAAGGGATGTGTCATGTTCTTTCCATAAGACCTGTCGGCGGCTGCGAGCTTAAAATAAAGTAGGGTGAAAATATGTCCGGAGTTATATACTATAGTCTTTTTCTTGTTATGGGCGTGCTGTATGCCGACATGATATTCAAAAACAAAAGTATATACTTCAAAATATGGTCGGGAGGAATAATCGGCAGCATCGCACTGATGTTTGGGATTATTCCTCTTGCGGCGCTGCTGGGATTTACAAAGTCGGCGCATGTGTGTCTGGGGATAATTTATACCTCTGTGTATTTTTTCATGAGGAAAACTCCCGGATTACGGCTTGAAAAACCGAATACCGGAGCGGCCGTTTCGACGGCGGCTGTTACGGCTGTTATATGCGTGCTGTGCTTTAATCATATAATGATGCCCACCGAGGGCGGCATTGCGGCGGGACAGTCCACCTATGGAGATTTGGCTATGCACATGGGATTTGTTACATCCATTGCAGAGCAGAAAACCTTTCCACCATGTTATAATCTTTTGTCGGGAACGAGGCTTTGCTACCCGTTTTTGTTTGACAGTCTTTCGTCAAGCCTGTATCTGTTCGGAACAAACCTTCGCACTGCTATCCTGTATCCCAGCTTTGTTTTTGCATTTCTGACCGTTTCGGGATTTTATTTTCTTGCGAAAAAGCTGCTGAAAAATAAAAACAGTGCTGTTTTGGCGGTAATATTGTTCTTCTTGGGAGGCGGGTTCGGATTTGCGTACTTTTTTGAAGGCGCAAAAGCAAACGGTTTCAATTTCCTTCGCATGTTCACCGAGTATTATCATACACCCACAAACTATAACGAGCTGAATATCAGATGGGTAAATGCAATCTGTGATATGCTGGTTCCCCAGCGCACAACCATGGCGGGCTGGTGTGTGCTGTTTCTTGCCCTGTGGCTGCTTTGCGACTGTCTGGAGGAAAAAAGAACCTCGCGTTATGTCCTGCTGGGCGTAATTGCCGGAAGCATGCCTATGATTCACACACATTCTTTTTTAGCTCTTGGAATAATGTCGGCGGTATGTTTTTTTATGTTTTTGCCGGGATGCGGTGACAGACGGAGTTACATCAAAAACTGGTGCATTTACGGCGTAATTGCGATAGGTATGTCGGCAGGACAGCTTATGTTCTGGACCTTCCGCCAAAGTGTGGGAAACGGTCAGTTTTTAAGACTGTCGGCAGGCTGGGTCAATAAAAATGATCCACCGGTTTGGTTTTGGCTTAAAAACTGGGGTCTAATTGCCGTTTTTGTTATTCCGGCGTTTGTGTCGGCGAATGGGTTTGTAAAGAAATTCTGCGTCGGCGGAGCGGTTATATTTATTCTGGCAAATCTTATTATTTTCCAGCCCAATGAATACGACAACAACAAACTGCTGTTTGTCAGCTATATGCTGGCTGTAATTTTGGTCAGCGGCTATTGGGCAGAGATATATACCTGTCTGAGAAACACGGGCGGAACAAGGCTTTTGGCAGCGATTGTAATTTTTGTGTCGGTGCTGTCGGGTACTCTTTCGATTGTTCGGGAATATATCTCCGGAGGAGATTATAAAACATTTTCCGACAGTGATATTGAGTTTGCGGAATTTGTAAAAAATAATACCGACCCTCATGCCGTTTTTGCAAGCGGAAACGAGCATCTTAATCCGGTATGCGTCCTGGCGGGACGGAGCGTATATGCCGGCTCGGAGCTTTATGTGTATTATCACGGCTTTGAGGGAGAAATGTATAAAAGATACGGCGAGCTTAAGGAGCTTTATGAAGGCGGCAGTCCGGAGGAGACGGCGAGGAAATGTAAAATTGACTATATTATGGTTGGAGAAAGCGAACGGGAGCAGTATGACATAAACCCGGAAGCTTTTGAAGGGCTTGACAGAATATATGATAAGGATGGAATTGAATTATACCGTATAAAATATTGAAAAGGGATTGCAAGATTTTAAAAATAGTGGTATAATAGTGAAAAAGATTACTTGCGAAGAATAGCGCAAAGCAAAATTTGTCACAGCTTTAGTCGTTTCCCAAACAATATTGTTTTGTTTTCCGCGTTATGCTTTGCGCCGCCGTAAAAGGGCGGAATGGAGGATAAATATGGGTGCAAAATACAAAAAAGTGCTTTTAAAGGTCAGCGGCGAGTCCCTGGCGGGTACGAAGGGCTACGGTCTTGACGTTGATACCATGCACAAGATATGTGAAAATATTCAAAAGATTGTGGATATGGGAGTTCAGGTTTCCATTGTTGTGGGCGGAGGAAATATCTGGCGCGGAAGAAGCGGCGGAAACATGGACAGAACAAGGGCTGACCACATGGGAATGCTCGCCACATGCATAAATGCGCTGGGACTTTGCTCCGAGCTGGAAAGCTGCGGTGTGGACACAAGAGTCCAGACAGCCATTGAAATGAGGCAGATTGCCGAGCCGTACATACGTCTGAAGGCGATACGGCATCTTGAAAAGGGGAGAGTAGTGATTTTTGGCGCAGGAACGGGTAATCCCTTTATGTCCACCGACACTGCGGCGGCGCTGCGTGCAATTGAAACGGAGGCAGACGTTATTCTTCTTGCAAAGAAGGTTGACGCTGTTTACGACAGCGATCCAAACATAAATCCCAACGCGAAAAAATTTGAGTCCTTATCCTTTAATGACATCCTGTCCAAGGAATTGGGGGTTATGGATTCAACAGCGGCGTCCATGTGTCGTGACAACGATATGCCGATTCTGGTATTTGGACTTGACGACCCGGAAAATATTGTCAGAGCCGTTAAAGGCGAAAGAATCGGTACTTTGGTAACAAAAGAAGGTTTAAGATAAAAATATAATATGAAAGGTAAGTGAAGTATATGGGAAAGTATCCGGAAATTGAAGAAAAAATGAATAAGAGAGTGGAGGGATTCCATTCGGAGCTTAAAACTATAAGAGCCGGCAGAGCAAATGCATCTGTACTTGATAAGATTGCCGTTGAATATTACGGTACAATGACGCCGATTGCGCAGATTGGCTCCATTTCGGTACCTGAGCCGAGAATGCTGGTAATTCAGCCATGGGATCAGTCGGTTCTTGGGGAGATAGAAAAGGCTATCAACAAGTCGGAAATAGGTATCGCACCGCAGAATGACGGAAAGGTTATCAGGCTGAATTTCCCGCCCCTTACCGAGGAAAGAAGAAAAGAGCTTGTCAAGGTGGTTAAAAAATACTCTGAGGAGGCTAAAATTCAGATAAGAAACGCACGCCGTGACGCCATGGACGATTATAAAAAGAAGCAGAAGTCGGGCGAGGTTACCGAGGACGATTTTAAGTGTATCGAAAAGGATATTCAGGCGCTTACCGACAAGTTCGTTAAAGAAGTGGATGAAATAACGGCGGCGAAGGAAAAGGAAATTCTTGAGGTTTAATATATTAAGGGACGGCAGCAAATGCCTTGTTCGCAGACAAATTTCAGCAATACACTGAAATTTGCGGAGTGTTTCCGCAGATTTTGAATTTGTTTGCGACGGCTTGCTGCGTCCTTTTTGCGGTTAAGAGGTATTTTATGTTTTTTAGGAAAAATAAACGGGAAATTGGCATAGATTACGATAATTTACCGGTTCATATCGGCGTAATTATGGACGGAAACGGCAGATGGGCGAAAAAAAGAGGTCTGCCGCGTAGCGCCGGGCATCAGGCGGGAGCAGATACTCTGAAAAAAATTGTAACAGAGTGCAATAAAATGGGAATAAAATATATAACGGTTTATGCGTTTTCTACCGAAAACTGGAAAAGACCTAAGGATGAGGTGGATTTTTTGATGAATCTGCTTTATAATTACCTGAAGGACGCCGAAAAAACCCTTGCCGGCGAAAATGTTGTAATCCGAGCTATAGGCTCCAGGGAAGAGTTGTCCGAAAAAATCAGGCAGCAGATAAGAAAGACCGAGGAATTTACCAAAAACAATACCGGAATTGTTATGAATATTGCCTTGAACTACGGCAGCCGCGAGGAAATCACCAATGCTGTAAAAATAATCGCCGAAAAAGCTGTCAAGGGTGAATGCAGACCGGAGGATATTACCCCGGAGATGATTTCGGAAAAATTATATACCGGCGGTCAGCCGGACCCGGACTTGATAATAAGAACCAGTCACGAACTGCGGCTGTCAAATTTTATGATGTGGCAGGCGTCCTATTCGGAGCTTTATTTTACAAAAACTCTGTGGCCGGATTTCTCGATGCGGGATTTACACGCCGCAGTTATGGAGTACCAGCGCAGAAACAGAAGATTCGGAGGAGTATGAGATGCTAAAGAGAATACTAACGTCAATTATAGGTCTGGCGGTATTTTTTGCCGTTATATTTGCCCATCATTACGTGCTTTACTGCGCGGTTACGCTGATTGCTCTGGGAATTCTGTACGAAATGTACAGCGTAATGGAGCTGGAAAAGCCTGCTCAGATATTGGGTTATCTGTCGGGATTGATTATATGCGCCGGATTCATATTCGGAAAGCAGATATTTGCCCTGACAGCGGTATGCATGCTGTTTTTGATAGGCATGGTTGCGCTCCATGGAAAGGTTGGTTCGCAAAAGCTTTTGGCTGCGGCATTTGCTGCTGTGTTTATTTCCGTTTTGATGTCGTCAATATTTATGATAAGAAAGCGCTTCGATAAATATACGGTTCTTCTGCCTTTTGTATGTGCATGGCTTACCGATACCGGCGCGTACTTTACGGGCAGACTGCTGGGAAAGCACAAGCTTGCGCCTAATATCAGTCCCAAGAAGACGGTCGAAGGCTCAATAGGCGGACTTGTACTGTCGTGTATCGGCTGTGTTGCGTATATTTGTATTATGGTTGGACTGTTTGCGGGCGGTATGCCGAAAATGTCGGTGATACTTAAATTTGCATTTATCGGACTTGCCGGT
>JAQXUJ010000235.1 GCA_029219925.1 Clostridiales bacterium
CATTCAATTTCAGTTGCTCTCGCATACCCTCAAGCAGCGTAAAGTTTTCGTCTATTCCTGATAAATTCTGTTTTAAAAGACTTTCGTACTCTCTCTTTTTCCTCTGCAGTTCTTCGATTTTCAGCGTCCAGCGGTCCAGTATACGCTGTGAGCTGTTACCGTTTCGTATGAGCCTTGAAATATTTTTCTGATATTCCTCAATCTCGCGGCCCATATCAAAATAGAACTCATGCGCCATTTTCTTCCTCTGGGTTTCATCGTCCGCTACATACATCGAATTTGAGCTGAAATATTTTGCATTTCTGCCATCCGCATAAACAAACAGATTTTCCTTTGCCAGCAGTTCAAAAAAGGTTTCAAGAAGGTCTATCTTATGCATATAGTCCTTTGGCACAAAATAGTGATGGCCTTTGGCTGAAATGCTGATTGCATGCAGTGACGCCATATACTTTTCAACCATATTTTCAATGCTGCTGTTGGAAACGCAATCACGATAAAGGGAAAAACGATTGTTTGCCTCATCAAAATATTGAATAACCCTGCTGTCACGGCAAAGGTCATAACCTGAAAGCTGCATTATACCCATTTCCTTATCAAGCGTAATATTAGCAAGCTTTCGGTAATTATTTGTGCTGTTCATCAGTGTTTCTTCAACAAGTTCGCGCGACAGAATATTGTTGTCACCGCGTTTGTTATCGCGGCAATAAATTTTGAGCACTTCATTTCCCTCCTGCTCAATCCTGTCATAAATATTGCTTGTTGCACTTTTGAACGCGTCCGTGATCGACCCTTTTTCTGAAACACTAACGGGGAATCCTATCTGTTCGCATATTTCCTTTACTCTTTCCGTTTTTACAATAAGTCTTGGGAAAGAATAATACATATACTTTCCCATAATCTCCGACTGCTGACCGTTCTCTGTGTTAATAATCATAAATTTAGACATATGTTTTCTCCTCTCAAATCTATGCTGCTCTTAGCCGCAGTTTTTTTGCAGCCATATAGTCGTCTATGCCGTTATAGCGCGGGTTCCAGTTATATTCTGTATACTCCACACCCATATCAGCAAGACAATCTTTTATTCTTTCGACAGCAGCTTGTACATTTACGTTTTTTCGTTTATCCATATCAAGAACAAGATTTACCCTTTTAATATCCATATCAGATATCGTTCCGGCAAGGTGGTCTACTGCATTCACTCCGGGAACTGCAAGAAACAGCTTGCAACCTGACAGCACGCTTGAAATATCGCCTTTCATCGGTCCCTCAGTCAGATATGCTGTTTTTGAAGATGTGTCTCCGACAACATGAACCCAGCTTTTTACACCTGTTCCTCCCGGATAACCATTGGTCGAAAACCAGCGAAATTTCTTACCTTCGCTGCTCGCCAGATCAAGCCGAACCTGCAAGCCTTGAATGTACCCATCCTTATCGCACACCGGTATCAGGATCCCGCCGTATTTGTTGATATACATTTTTCGGCAGCCGTCTTTATCCCGGTAAAAGCCCGGGATACCGTCAAGATCGTGCTTTTTTTCCAGCTCCTTTATCACCCTTTCCCGATATACGGACTCCATCGGCATACTTTTATACATAAACCTATAAATCTCGTTAAAAGTCAGTCCCCTGTTAATAAGATTGTTATAGTGTTTGGGATGAAGTTTTAACATATTTAATAGGTCATAATAAACATTGTGCCGCTCTTTAAGGCTTCTGATCGGTTTTTCAGGTTCTGGGCAAACAGCAGGTATCGGCTCGTCATTATAAAGCCGCTTTAATGTTTCATACGCCTCTTTATTACTCAGTCCGTAAATCTTGGCATAAAGCGAAACGCTGTTGCCCTTTTCATTACACCGAAAGCAGTGGAACTGCTCCTTTGCTCGATTGAGTCCGAGATGGTATTTGATGTCGCCGCAGAAGGGGCATCTCGCCTTAAACTCTGCACTGCGGCTTTCATACTGATACAGCTTTACACCGCAGCGCTTCGCAACCTCAATAATATCAAAGCTCATATATTCACACATCATGCTGCCTCCTTCATCTGCTGTCCGGTTTTTGCCTGCACAGTCAGCGGCATACGTTTTGCAAATGCAAGTATGACTTGATTGGACATAGCATCAAGACCTGCTGTGATACTCTCTGCATTATCTATGTAGGTCGGATAACAAAGGCCGGTGAGGTTCTGTAAAAGCATAGACACCTCCAGTCCCGCCTTGATTTTCTCTGAGTTTGATATCCAGCGATAGTCCTTGCCGTCATAGGTGAAACGGAACGTATCCTTGATTTCGCCCGTGGATTTAACCACCTCAAAAAGCCGTATTGCCGCGTGATTCATTTTGAGCTTTGACAAGGTGATTTCGGCACGTTTTGCTTCATACTCCTGCAATGCAGCAATGATTTTTTGAAGCCCGGAAATCTGTTCAAAAAGCGCTGTATGCTGATTCTCCAACTTTTCAATCGTCTGCATTTCCTTCTCCGTATTGCACATAGCCTCAACTTTCGCAGAATAAATTTCTATCTGCTTTTTCAGTTCTGAAAGTTCTTTGTACTCCTGCTCGGAAAGATTTCCACGGCTGATTTTGCTGTTTTGCGCGTCTGCATTTTTCAAACTGTCGATCTCTGACTGAACCTTTTTAATATCGTCCGCCTTATACTTCTCAAAAACAGCCATGCTCTGCCTATCCATTTCTTCAAGCTTTCTGACAGCTTCTCTGGCAAGCTGTCCCTCCTCTCGCACTGCAAGAACGTCTTTTTTGAACGCAGCGATTATCTCCCCGATATTATCCTCGGTAATCACTGTACGGCAGGTAGGACATACTTTGCCCACCTTGAGATTTGCAGCCTGTGCCTCGTATGATTTATATTTCTGCGCCAGAACATTGAGCTCCGTTTTTGCCTTCATAAGCTCTTTTGTGTATTTTGACTCATAGCTTTTTGCCTTTATCTTGGCAAGCTTTTGATAAAGCTCCTGTATTTTGGAATCGTTCTCGGTCTGGGGTTTTTCTTCCAGCGCTTCTATATTAATTCCCCGGTACTGTTTTTCCTCCAGTTCATTTTTACGGTTTACAAGACTTTCAAATTCCTTGATAACGGAGTCAATAGTATTCTCCGCCTCTGAAAACCGCTTCTTCAGCGCGTCTATCTGCCCTTCCAGATGGAGTGCATTTTCATTCAGCTCACGGATTTCTCTCCGCTTATCCTTTATACACACTTCAGGTTCGGCAAAGTCCTCCGCCTCCAGCAAGTTTTTAGAGGTTTCACTCAAGCGGTCAAGTATTTTA
>JAQXUJ010000236.1 GCA_029219925.1 Clostridiales bacterium
AGGATGCCTATGTAGCAATGCTTTCGCATTCCACAAAGGGAAGTGCAAAGCATGCCGATGTCGATAAGGTTGTTGAAGCCACAAGACTTGCAAAAGAGCAGTATCCGGATATCAAACTGGACGGCGAGCTTCAGCTGGACGCCGCAATCGTGCCGAGTGTAGCTGCGTCAAAGGCCCCCGGCTCCGAAGTGGCGGGGAAAGCGAATGTATTGGTATTCCCGGATCTTGATGCCGGCAATATCGGATATAAGCTGGTTCAGCGCCTTGCAAAGGCAGAGGCATACGGACCGGTAACGCAGGGTATTGCAAAGCCGATAAATGATTTGTCACGTGGATGCTCGGCAGATGATATTGTTGGTGTTGTTGCAATTACTTGCGTTCAGGCACAGGCAAATAATTAAGGAAGGAAACTGAATAAAATGAAGATATTAGTAATTAACGCGGGAAGCTCCTCATTAAAATATCAGCTTATAGATATGGAAACCAAGACGGTTGCGGCAAAGGGATTGTGTGAAAGAATCGGTATTGATGGCTCACTTTTGACTCATAAAAATCGCATTGCAGGCACCGAAACGGTATTCGAAAAGCCGATGAAAAACCATTCCGACGCAATCGCTATGGTAATCGACGCACTTGTAAGCCCCGAATGCGGCGTAATTTCGTCTATGGACGAAATCGGCGCGGTAGGACACCGAGTTGTTCACGGCGGCGAAACCTTCGCTGACTCGTGTGTTATTGACGATAAGGTTATGGACGCAATCAGAGAGTGTATTCCTCTTGCACCTCTTCACAACCCGGCAAATATTATCGGTATTGAGGCATGTGCAAAGCTTATGCCTAATGTAAAGCAGGTTGCCGTTTTTGACACCGCTTTTCATCAGACAATGCCGAAGCAGGCGTATATGTACGCTCTGCCGTATGAACTTTATGAACAGAAAAAAATCAGAAAATACGGCTTTCACGGAACAAGTCATAAGTTCGTTTCCGCAGAAGCAGCGAAGCTTTTGGGTAAGCCGATTGAGGAACTTAAACTCATTACCTGTCATTTGGGAAACGGTTCCTCGGTCTCTGCAGTAAAGAACGGCAAATGTGTTGATACCTCTATGGGCTTTACGCCCCTTGATGGTGTAGTAATGGGAACACGATGCGGCTCAATCGACCCTGCTGTTGTTACATATCTTATTGATAACTGCGGAATGACGGCAAAAGAGGTTGACACCATGATGAATAAAAAGTCGGGTGTTCTCGGTGTTTCCGGTCTTTCAAGCGACTTCCGCGATCTGTCAAAGGCTGCCGAGGAAGGAAATGAAAGAGCTGACCTTGCTGTGAATATGTTCTATTACAGCGTTAAAAAGCTGATTGCCGCATATGCGGCAGCCATGGGCGGTGCGGACGCAGTAGTATTCACTGGCGGTATCGGCGAAAACGATGCAAAGTATCGATTGGCAATAACCGACGGACTTCAGTTTATGGGCATCAAGGTTGATCCGGAAAAGAATAATGTTCGCGGTGTTACAAAAGATGTTTCGGCAGACGATGCCACGGTAAAAACGCTTGTTATTCCTACCAACGAGGAGCTGATGATTGCTCTCGACACCGAAAGACTTTGTAAATAAAATAGTACACAAAAATAACCTGATAAGTTTGTTTAACTTGTCGGGTTATTTTTTGTTTATACAAAATGTAAAAAGGGTATATAATTTACATAAGAAAATTTAGGAGGAATGCACAATGAATACATATCAGATGGAAAATATACGTAATGTCGCGGTTATGGGACACGGAAAGAGCGGAAAAAGCTCCATAATTGAGGCTATGTTATATAACAGCGGTGCTGTCAGCAGAATGGGAAAAAATTCAGAAGGAAATTTAACCTCTGATTATGATATAGAAGAAACAAAGAGGCAAATGTCAATATCAACCTCAATTGCACCGATTGAATGGAAGGGTGTGAAGCTTAATATGCTGGATACTCCGGGATATTTTGATTTTGTCGGTGAAGTGAAGGAGGGTATCAGAGCGGCGGATTCCGCCCTTTTGGTACTCAGCGGGAGGAGCGGTGTTTCCGTTGGTACGGAACAGACCTTTAAGTTTGCAAAGCAGAAAGGCGTACCTATTGTGTTTTTTGTAAACAAGATTGACGACAATAGGGCAAATTATCAGAAAACTCTTGAAGAAATGAAAGAAAAATTCGGCAAGGCAATTACACCTTTTGTATATCCGATAAAGGAGGGGGACGAATTCAAGGGTTTTGTTGACATTGTGGATATGACTGCGCGTCGTTATGAAAGAGCAGACAGAGTGGATATTCCGGTTCCGGATGGTATGACCGAAACCATTGAACCACTTCGCGATATGATAATGGAGGCTGTGGCGGAAACGGACGACGCTCTGATGAATAAGTATTTTAACGGTGAAGAGTTCACTTTTGATGAAATAAAGAAGGCTATAAGAAAGGGTGTAAAGGAGGGAAATATTTATCCTGTTTACTGCGGCTCGGGTATGAACAATATCGGCGTTCGAAGCTTGATGGACGGAATAGGAAAGTATCTGCCCGCACCGAATGAAATACAGGAAATTGCCCACGACGCTAAAACAGGCGAACCGGTGGAGGTTGTACAGGAAGTTTCGGACACAACGTCAGCAATTGTATTTAAAACAGTGGCTGACCCGTATGTGGGAAAGATGTCCTTTTTCCGTGTTTATTCCGGCAGCGTAAAGGCCGACAGTACGCTTTATAATGCAAATAAGGCTGTAAAAGAGCGCATTGGAAAGCTGTATTATCTTTGCGGGAAAAAACAAATTGAAACCAAGGAAATCTGCGCCGGAGATATAGGCGTTGTTACTAAGCTGGAAAATACCAGTACAGGGGATACACTCTGCGAGGAAAATAAGAATATTATCTTAACGGGTATAGAATTTCCGGAACCGACTTTGTCTATGGCGGTGAGCGCCGTAAAGAAGGGTGAGGAGGAAAAGATTGTTTCCGGATTTACTAAGTTGATGGAGGAGGATTTAACCTTCAACATCAGCAGTAATAATGAAACAAAGGAAACTCTTATAAACGGTCAGGGAGAACAGCATATTGATGTGCTTGTAAATAAGCTTAACAGTAAATACGGAGTTAATGTAAATTTGAGCGCACCTGTTGTTCCGTACAGAGAAACAATCCGTTCAAAAGTTAAGGTTGAGGGTAAATATAAGAAGCAGTCCGGTGGTCACGGACAATATGGTCATGTATGGATTGAGTTTGAGCCGGGCGTAACCGAGGATATGACCTTTGAGGAAAAGGTTTTCGGCGGAAGCGTGCCAAAAAACTATTTCCCGGCGGTTGAAAAGGGACTGCGAGATGCGTGTGCACACGGGATTCTTGCCGGCTATCCCGTTGTCAACCTTAAGGCTACTTTGCTGGATGGCTCATATCATCCGGTAGATTCCTCGGAAATGGCATTCAAGACTGCCGCACAGCTGGCTTATAAGGAGGGGTTAAAGCAGGCAAATCCGGTTATTTTAGAGCCTATAGGATACCTGAAGACATATGTTCCCGAAGCGATTATGGGCGATATTATCGGCGATATAAATAAGCGCCGGGGTCATATTATGGGTATGGGTGAAAGCGAAAAAGAAGGTTTGAACTTGGTTGAGGCTGAGGTGCCCATGTCAGAAATGTATAAATACTCGACCGATCTTCGGTCCATGAGTCAGGGAAGAGGCAGCTTTGAGCTTGAATTTGTACGGTACGATCCGGCTCCTCAAAATATTGCGGATAAGGTTATTGCTGATGCCGCTGCCCGCTCAAACAGTCAATAAGCCGTTTTTGTGCATGGTGACTAAAAAAAAAATGAAAATTTGTTGATTAAACGACTTCATTTTATTGTCAATATGTGTTAGAATTAGAGTATAAAAATTGACTACTGGAAGAGAGGATTTGTAGAAATGGCAGATTTGCAATTAAAACATGTTTACAAGAAATACTCAGGTGGCGTTACTGCTGTTAGTGATTTCTGCCTTGATATTGAAGATAAGGAGTTTATCGTACTTGTCGGACCATCAGGCTGCGGTAAGTCGACTACACTAAGAATGATCGCAGGATTGGAAGAAATCAGCGAAGGTGAACTGTACATAGACGGAAAGCTTGTAAACGACGTAGCACCGAAGGACAGAGATATAGCGATGGTTTTCCAGAACTATGCTCTTTATCCGCATATGACCGTATTTGACAATAT
>JAQXUJ010000237.1 GCA_029219925.1 Clostridiales bacterium
CGGCGCCAAGGTTCAGCGCTATAAAGGTCTTGGCGAGATGGACCCGCCGGAGCTTTGGGAAACCACTATGAATCCCGAAACAAGAACAATGCTTCGAGTAGAACTTGAGGACGCCATCGCCGCAGACCAGATATTTACCGTGCTCATGGGTGATAAGGTTGAGCCAAGGCGCGAGTTTATCGAACAGCATGCAAAGTATGTATCCAATTTGGATATATAATCGGTTAAAATATATAACGAATTCCGGAAAATTAAAGTAGTTATTTTCCGGAATTTTTTCATAACATAAAAACCCCCGAAAAGCGAATAAATCCGCTATCCGAGGCTTTAAAATTCAATTTTACGATTCCAAGGCGTCCTGAAGCCACCATGAACCGATGTCAAATGCTTTATACAAATTATCACGCTCACCGGAGCGGTAGTTTACCCCCTTGCCAAGCTCACCGGTATTATCCTGAATATGGAATTTTACTTTTTTTGAAACCGTGACACCGTTTTTCTCTTCAGTTTCAACAATTTCCATTACAAGAATCAGCCTTTTTGATAAATCTCCGTAATAGATTTTATTTCCCTGCCGGTAGACAGGCTTATCTTTATATGTCAGTATCTTGGGCTTTTTAGTCGTTGCCATATAATCAGTCCTTTCATTATAATAATATATTTTACCACACTTTTACACATTATGCAAGTGCTTTCCGATTTTTTTCGTGCGCTACAGAGCAACAATCAGAGTTCCTGCGGTAATTAGTGCCGCTCCAACAAGCGATTTCACCGTAAGACGCTCATTAAGAAGAACCGCCGCAAGAAAAAGAGTAATAATAAAGCTGAGCTTATCCACCGCAACCACCTTTGACGCCGCACCGGCTTGCAGCGACTTATAGTAGCAAAGCCATGACGCGCCCGTTGCAAGTCCCGACAGAATAAGAAATATCCAGCTTTTTCTGTCTATTTGAGAAATTCCCGACTGCTCACCGGTCAGGAAAACCATTCCCCACGCCATAACAAGAACAACAGCAGTTCTTATTGCGGTAGCCAGATTTGAATTTACTCTGTCAATCCCGATTTTCGCAAGAATTGACGTCGCCGCCGCAAACACCGCCGACATAAACGCCAGCACAAACCACATTATAAACATCCCCTTTTACTGGATTACCTCAACCACCCTTGAGGCACATTTTCCGCCCAATCTCTTATCAAACAGCCGCAGTATCGCAAACACCGCCAGCGTTGCCACCGCTCCGCATACCCCCGCAGCTGCCTGACCAAAAAAACCGTCTGCCACAGCATAAACCGCAAAAAACGCCAAAAGAGGCAAAATATAAACCAAAAACGCCGACTTTAATACATTACCGCTGTCGATTTCAATTACGACCCTGTCCCCCACACCGGCGCCGACAGAATTTTCGGCAATACATATCTGAACACCTCCGCCGCTGCAGCCGCCGCAGTGGGCGCAGTTTTCTCCGCACGCGCTTTTCCGCTCCACCGCCACGCTGCACCGACTTCCGTCAAGCGATTTTACAATTCCCTCCGCTCTCATAATCCAAGCATTTCCTTTGCATGGCGAACCGCGGTTTCGGTTATGTTGTCCCCATCGATTATGCGAGCAATTTCCATAATCCGCTCCTCGTCATTAAGCCGTTTTATATGAGTTACCGTACGTTCACCTTCGGTGACCTTTTTGATAAAGTAATGATTATCGCAAACCGCTGCCAGCTGCGGCTGATGGCTAACGCAAATGACCTGCTTTCCCTTTGACAGCAAAGACAGCTTTTTCGCTATCTTCTGTGCCGCGCTGCCCGAAACACCCGTGTCAATTTCGTCAAAAATCAGCGTGTCCACCGTGTCGGATAAAATTGATTTTATCGCCAGCATAACTCTCGACAGTTCGCCGCCTGACGCAATATCCGCAAGAGGCTTCATCTGCTCGCCCACATTTGGACATATCAAAAATACAGCTGTTTCCATACCCTTTGCCGCAAATTCACCGTTTTTATCCAGAGCCGCCTCGAACCGCACCTTCGGCATGTCCAGCTCGTAAAGAGACTTTTCAATTTCCGTTTGAAGTTTTTTCGCCGCTTTTTCTCTGTGTGCGGTAATTTTTTTGCCCTCTGCCAAAAGCTCCGCTTCGACAGCTTTCAGACTTACCCGTAATTCCTCTATGGTTTCGTCGGCATTTGTTATCTTTTCAAGCTCATTCCTCGCATTATCAAGATACGCCAGCACCTTTTCCTCGCTGCCGCCGTACTTGCGTTCCATTCCGGTGATTAAATCCAACCGCTCTTCAATATCATTCAGGGTCTTTTCATCATAATCAATTCCGTCCAGAAACCCCTTAAGCTCGTGGACACTGTCCTCGATAACATATTTCATGTCGTTGATACGGGACGCAATATCGTCAATTCCGCCGTCAATGCCCGAAATTCTGTCCAAAGACTCAGCAGCACGGCTTACCGCATCATAGGCGGAATTTTCCTCATACAGCACACTGTATGCATCACCTACAGCATGCGCCAGTTTTTCCGCATTATCAATAATCTTCTTATGGCTTAAAAGTTCTTCCTTCTCACCCGCATGTATATCCGCCTCTTCTATCTCGCCCACCTGGTATTTTAAGAGGTCAATGCGCTGTATACGTTCCTGCTCGTCTGCCGACAGACGGTCAATTTCCTTCAAAATACTCCGGCGCTTCTCATAAAGCCGTGAATATTCGGAAAGGTCCGTTTTTGCATAATTATCAAGAAAGTCAATGTGCCGTAACGGATTTAACAGTGCCTGATTATCCTGCTGTCCGTGTATATTGATAAGACATGCGCCCACATCGCGCAGCACATTCTGCGCCGCCATTATGCCGTTAATTCGGCATACGCTTTTTCCGTCCGCAGTAATTTCACGGCACAGCAAAAGCTGATTATCTTCTGCTTCAATTCCCTTCTCCGCAAGCATTGTCAAAATCTCATCGGACACCTCAAAAAGACCCTGAACCCGTGCCTTCTCCGTTCCGTAACGCACAAGAGTCTTGTTTGTTCTCGCACCCAAAAGCATATTCACAGCGTCAATAATTATCGACTTTCCGGCACCTGTTTCGCCGGTTAGTACGGTCATTCCCCCGTCGATTTCTATGTTCAGCCGTTCAATAAGCGCAACATTTCTGATTTCCAGTTCCTTCAGCATAGTCTATTCCTTCCAACTGAATATTTTACGCAGACGAGCCGTCATTTCCTCCGCCGCCTGCGGATTTTCCATAATAATCAGAAAGGTGTCATCTCCCGCAATGGTTCCAACCACCTCATGACCTATCAGATTGTCAAGGGACGCCGCCACCGCATTTGCCATGCCCGAACGAACCTTAACAACTATGGTATGCATCGCCGCCTGAATATTGATAATTGATTTGGAAAAAATCATTATATGTTCGGCAATTTCATGATTTTCCTCCTTAGTTACGGCATATTTGTAAGATCCGTCTGCCAGCGGCAGCTTGATAAGACCCAGCTCCTTTATATCTCTCGATACGGTTGCCTGCGTCACCAAGAATCCGCACGCCTTCAGCTCGTCGGTGAGTCCCTCCTGGGTTTTGACATCCTTTTCCGCTATTATTTTCAAAATTTTCTGATGCCTTTTCTGTTTCATTTTCGTTCCTTTCCGCATCTCAATCCGTAGTTTACAGCTTTGCCATCATTGTATAATAAAATGACTGCTTTCCCAGCTTAATTATGCTTAGATAATGCTCCGACCTGCGCACTTCTACCCTGTCCTGCAATCCAACCCGGCATTTGTCCTCGCCGTCCACCGTTACAACCGCAGTTTCACAGCCCTTGTCGGTCAGCTTTAAGGTTATGCGCTTTTTCTCCGACATAAGCATCGGGCGTGCCGACAATGTATGCGCACATATGGGTGTTGCGATAAACAGCTCTACTGTAGGGTCGGCAACCGGTCCTCCCGCCGACAGTGAATATCCTGTCGAGCCGGTCGGTGTGGAAATTATCAGTCCGTCCGCCATATATTCGCTGACCTTTTCATCATTGGCGTACAGCTCCATCTCCAGCATACGCGCCCCCGGTTTATAGATTACCGCATCATTAAGAGCAATATGCCTGCTGCTGCCTCCGTTACTGAAATTTATGATAACCTCCATCATCATACGTTTTTCCACTGTATAGTCATCGTCCAACAGCTTTCGGCATGCCTGCTCCATATCTGCGGTTTCCACCTCGGTCATAAAGCCTACCTTGCCCAGATTGATACCCATGACCGGTATCCCGTTTATACCGCAGGGCTCCGCCGCCTGAAGCATGGTTCCGTCACCGCCCAGAACAATTACCGCGTCGGCTCCGTCATACACGCTACCATCGGTATAGCAAACACCCGTAATCTCCGGTCCGCCCCGCTCCATAACCGGCTGTGCCTTGCCGCATAAAAAACGACACAGGCGCTTGGTATATTCATAATTAATATCCTTCGTCTGATTGGGAATAATCGCAATTCTTTTCACGTCCGCAACCTCATTCTTTGTATATTTATACATATTATACATTATTTAATCCAAAATTGCAAGCATTATGTTATTTTTATTTGACAAAAAGGAGATATTTTGATATAATATCTCTATTTTAAAGTATAAAGGAATGATTTTATGGTAAAATTGTGTATTTTTGACCTGGACGGAACTCTGACGAACACTCTGCCGGCAATTACGCATTTTGGAAATACGGCGCTTACCGCCCACGGTTTTTCGCCCATTGAGTCCGAACGGTATAAATATCTGGTAGGAAACGGACGTGATCTCCTGGTGCACCGCATGCTGGCAGAAAACGGCGCCGATACCCCTGAAAATTATGATGCTGTCGGAAAGAGCTACGACGCCGCTTATGAAGCAGACCCTCTCTACGGCACACACCCATACGACGGTATTCCGGATCTTTTGCAGCTTCTCCGTGAAAACGGTATAAAAACGGCAGTTTTGTCAAATAAGCCGGATAATGTTGCGTGCGATGTCGTAAATCTATTCTTTCCGAATCTTTTTGACGCCGCCCACGGTCAGCGTTCCGGTGTAAAAACCAAACCCGACCCACAGGGAGCAATTATGATTTTGGAAGAGCTTTCGGAAAAACCGGAGGAGGCACTCTTCATCGGTGACACGAATGTTGACATTAACACGGGCAAAAATTCCGGTATGAGAACAATCGGGGCTCTTTGGGGCTTCCGCACCGAGAAAGAGCTAACCGAAGCAGGTGCAGACTTTATCGCAGCTAAGCCCCTGGATATTGCGGATATTATTTTTAAAATACAAAACGAGTAAAATGGAGAAAATCGAAGAAAAACGAAGTATTTTAAAGTATTAAATTTGTATATTAATTTTTTTTTAGAAAAGTCTTGACTTTATTTTTAGATTATAGTAAAATAATTACTGTTGGTTTATGGTGAAGTCCGCCATAAACACTGTTGCTAATCGTTTTATTAAGGAGGTTAAATCAATGAGTAGCTATATGGCAAAACCACAGGAAATTGAAAGAAAATGGTATATCATTGACGCTGCTAACAAGCCCCTCGGCAGAGTAGCTTCGACAGCAGCAAGCATTTTGAGAGGCAAACATCTGCCTACATTTACGCCCAATGTTGATTGCGGCGACCACGTAATCATAATTAACGCAGAGCATGCCGTCCTGACAGGAAATAAGCTTCATAAGAAGGTTCGTTACTACCACACAGGCTGGGTAGGCGGAATTAAGGAAATCCACTATGACAAGCTTATGGCAGACAATCCCGAAAAGGCAATGATGTATGCCGTTAAGGGCATGCTTCCCAACAACACAATCGGCAGAAAAGCTCTTACAAGACTTCGTGTTTACAAAGGCACAGAGCATGACCATGCGGCTCAGAAGCCCGAAGCATGGACACAAGAGATTAAGTAAGGAGGATTGGAAATATGGCTAAAGAACAGTATTGCGGAACAGGCAGAAGAAAGTCTTCCGTTGCAAGAGTTAGATTGATTCCCGGCAACGGCAAGATTACAATAAATAAAAGAGATATTGACGAATATTTTGGTCTTGATACACTTAAGGTCATTGTTCGTCAGCCCCTTACAATTACAGAAACTGTAAGTAAGTTTGACGTAATCGCAAATGTTGAGGGCGGTGGCTTTACCGGTCAGGCGGGTGCTATTCGCCATGGTATTGCAAGAGCTCTTTTGGAGGTTGATTCCGACGCTTACAGAGCTACTCTGAAGCAAGCCGGTTTCCTTACAAGAGATTCGAGAATGAAGGAAAGAAAGAAGTACGGCTTAAAGGCAGCTCGTCGTGCACCGCAGTTTAGTAAGCGTTAAAATTACAATTGCAAACACTCAAAAATCCCACAACCAAGCGGTTTGTGGGATTTTTCTATGCCCGAAAATTTTTGATGAGTTTGTCCTGATTTGACAAAATCTAACCCAAAATAAATCAATTTGTAGGGGACAATTTGGGGTTAATTTTCAGCTGATTTTTCGGGGACAATTTTAATTTTCGACTAGTCGTTAATACAGTTTGGATAACGCAAGTAAGAGTGATATTCTCATTTTTAGCTTCTGCACCAAGCGTACCGTCAATCCTTACACTTTTTCCGGCAAAATCCGCCTCATAAATCTGCATAAGCTGCGCATATTTAACCACCGCTACCGAATATGGCGGCAATACTGCTTTACCATTTTGCATGGTCAGATCATACTTGGTTATGTCATTCATTAC
>JAQXUJ010000238.1 GCA_029219925.1 Clostridiales bacterium
ATTTTCACATACGGAATGAAAAAGGGAATTGAGCGGCTGGCAGAGGCAAAGGTAAAAAATATCAGTCTTACCGACTTTGATGCGGTTGCAAAAGCCGCTGCACAGGAGGGATATATCAGAACTGAGGATGTTGAAAGACTCATTGCCTTCCGCAACAATCCGTCAGACGAAAGCTGGATAGGAAGGGATAATTAAAATGCGGCATATAATTAACATCCTTGACCTGTCGGTGGAGGAAATAGACGTTCTTATAAAATTGGCGGACGATATTATGGAAAATCCCGACAAATATAACGAGGCATGCCGCCATAAAATTCTGGCAACGCTTTTTTTTGAGCCAAGTACAAGGACAAGGCTCAGTTTTGAGTCGGCAATGCTGTCGCTTGGCGGTCAGGTGCTGGGATTTTCCGAGGCGGGCTCAAGCTCGGCGGCAAAGGGAGAAAGCGTTGCGGATACCGTAGCGGTAGTCAGCGGCTATGCGGATATAATCGCCATGCGCCACCCCAAAGAGGGCGCACCCATTGTTGCAGCGGCCCACAGCGGAGTGCCTGTTATAAATGCCGGTGACGGCGGACACTATCACCCGACCCAGACGCTGACCGACCTGCTTACAATACACCACGAAAAAGGCAGATTTGACAACCTTACCGTGGGCTTCTGCGGCGACTTAAAATTCGGCAGGACGGTTCATTCGCTGATAGGGGCTCTGTCCCGTTACAGCGGAATAAAATTTGTGCTTATTTCGCCGGAAGAATTGAAGCTGCCGGGATTTGTGAAGCAGGAGTATATAAAGAACAAAAATATTGAGTACCGGCAGTATACCTCTTTGGATGACGTTATTGGGGAACTGGATATACTGTATATGACTCGTGTTCAGAAGGAGCGTTTTTTCAATGAAGAGGATTATCTGCGGCTTCGGGACTGCTATATTCTCACTGCGGAAAAAATGAAGCTTGCAAAAACGGATATGTGCGTGCTGCATCCTCTGCCGAGAGTCAACGAGATTTCAACCGAAGTGGACAGCGACCCGAGAGCCTGTTATTTCCGCCAGGCAAGATACGGCAAGTTCATACGCATGGCGCTGATAATGAAGCTTTTGAACGCCGCAGATTGAAGGGAGTAACACCTATATGAAAATTGACAGTATTAAAAACGGAATAGTTATAGACCATATAAACGCCGGCAGCGGCATGAGGCTTTATCGGCTGTTAGGTCTGGACAGCCTGGACTGCACCGTCGCCATTATGAAAAACGTTACCAGCCGGAAGATGGGAAGAAAGGACATTATTAAGGTTGATGCGGATATTCCGCTTAATTTTGATGTTATAGGCTATGTAGACCCGCAGGCTACGGTTAATATTATAAAGGACGGCGTGCTTGTGGAAAAGCGCAGTATCGGCATGCCGGAAATTCTGACTAATGTCTTAAAATGCGAAAATCCCCGGTGTATTACCTCGGTGGAACAGGAGCTTGACCAGGTTTTTAGGCTAACTGACAAAAAAAATAAGGTTTACAGATGCATTTATTGTGAAACAAAACAAAAATAAAAAATTAGGATTTCTGCCTTGACGGGACGCGGATAATTTGATATAATGTAGATATAATTTGAAAGCTTTCGGTTACTGACGGAAATTGCAGAGTACTGCGGGGAAGCCGTAAGCTGTGGGGCATAGTGTGCCCTGTTACGCCGACCGTCTGGGCATGCTTAAATGTTTATTTAAGTATGCCCTTTTGTATTGTAGGAGGATTAACGCAAAAAATAAGCTGCGCATCTTACCGCTTTTTGCTCGGGGCGGTACACTCGTACAGCACCGCTCGCTGCAAAGCGGCAATCTGCTTGCTTCTTTTTGTACGTTGGATTTGTGTCGCCGTACGGCGGCGGAATGGAGGTTTAATATGAAAAAAGTTGGGATTATAATGGGGAGCGACAGCGATCTGCCGATTATCCGCAAAGCAACGGATACATTAAAGGCGCTGGGAGTTCCGTATGAGGTACATGTTTATTCTGCACACAGAACGCCGGAGGA
>JAQXUJ010000239.1 GCA_029219925.1 Clostridiales bacterium
AATATTACCCGGGCGGAATTTATAACGATGCTTACAGGTATATATAATATTGAAATGCCTGCCGAGACAGCAGAGGAAGAAAAGCGTGCCTTTGCGGACACGACGGAAACCGACTGGTATTACCCCGGAGTTATGGCGGCAGCATATGCCGGCATAATGAGCGGCGACGGCGGAATGGCATACCCGAACAGGGAAATTACAAGACAGGAAATGGCAGTTTTGATATGCAAGGCTATGGAATACAAGGGCTTTGACATTAACTCTGATACGGAGCTGTCAAGATTTAAGGATGATGACGCGATTGACCGCTGGGCGTTTGCTTCGGTAAAGAAGCTGCAGACGGGCGGCGTAATAAGCGGAAACGACGGCTATTTTGCGCCTAAGGATAATGCGAAACGCTGTGAAGCGGCGCAGATGCTTTATAAGGCAATGAATGTAGCGGAAAGGAGTGTTTCGGAAAATGAAATTGCGGAATAAAATTACCATTTACACACTCATTGCAGCCTTTGCGCTGGGAAACGGTGCGGCATTTGCCAGGGAGGATCCGGTAAAGGTCAAGGAGCCTTGGGATCGTAGTGGATGGAGACCGCTGGTAAAAACAGCATTTCAGGAAGGAAATTATGAGGAAATTTGGAACTGGGCAACAATGGATATGCACGATGTTGTGACCGGTACCGACAATGTTACGGTTGAAATTGACGAAGACAAAATTACACCGGCGCATAAAGAAATATTAGGCGTGCAGAATGATTATTCAGATGCCTATAATGATTTTTTCGAAACGAACGGGAAGCTTAAGCAGTCGCTTGTTGACGCATTTGCAAGAAGTGCGCCGCTGCAGTCATACCGTATCGGAGGAACAACCTCCAACTATGTAAATATGGCTACAACCCTTGACGAGTACTCTAAACGTACGGGCTCAAAAATTGTATCCTTCCCGGACGGCGGAGGCTCGGACGGCGGCGGAAAACTAAACAATATTGCGGCGGGAACATATCACCTGGGCTTGGGCGAGCATCTGCAATTGTTGTATGCAAGCAACCCCGACGCCACTTTAATACCGTGTATTTCCATTCTTACTACCAACAAAGAAGATGTAAAGAAGGTTGCACATTTCCTGCTTGATGAGGTTGGAGAGTCGGAATGGGCAGATAAACGATATGAACTATATGGCATTAAGGATCCGGTTAATGTTGCATACTGGGAGATGTCAAACGAAATTGACCAGCATACCGACGATGGAAGAGAATGGTATGCAAATGCAGTCAGACCTGTTATGGAGGGAATACTGGAGGTTGACCCTGACGCAAGAATTCTGATTTGCGGACCGTCTGCTCCGTGGGCTAGCGGTTATGCGGGTAATCACGAACCTAAAATAGAGGATTGGGTTGAATATATTACCGAAAAATGCGGAGATCTTATGTGGGGCATGAGCTGGCATCCTTATTATGACGGATACGGTACGGCATATATGCTGTGGTTGTCGGACGATATAAAATACCACATGGACAATGCACAGGAAAGAATGCAGTTTAAGGATAAGGACGGGAACTTAAAGGACTTTAAGATTGTCGGAACAGAGGGCGCACGTTTTGATGACCCGGCAGATCATAATTATCCGGGCTCGGCAAATTATGAGTCGGCGCTGTCGACCTGTCACTTCCTTAATGTCATGAGTCACCGTGAATATTACTGGGGGAATATGCTGCACAACTTCACTACAAAGGTAGTTACAATGTGGCCATACTATTACTATGACGACGTAACGAGAGAATATTTTCTGTCCCCCACAGTTAAGCTGTATGAGGTTTACAATGAGGCACTTGGGGATGTGACTTTGGCAAGCGATTGGTATATTACGGACGAAAATGGGGAAAAGGGGCCCTATTGGTCAGAAAGCTGCTATGAGGACTGGGGCTTCTCCGCAAATGTATACGCAACCAATGATGATGAGGTCAATGTTATTCTGCTTAATAAGGATAACTACCGTGAAAAAGAGGTTGACCTACAGTTTAAATACGGTGGATATGAGCTGACGGGAATTACAACGCTGCAGGCTCCAAATCTTTTCACATTCACATGGGACAGAGATTCGGAGGACATAACAACGATTACCCGTGAGGAAGTGAAGGAAAAGGATAAGTACCATTTCAGTATGCCTAACGGAACAGTAATGGTTCTGCATTACAAGGATACGGCAAAACGCGGTATCGCTAAGGGAAATGCGGCAAACGGCGGAGCTGCCGGAGGCGAAGAACTTGTGGTTGATACATCGGAAATCGGATTTACGGATATAGCTATGAGCTGGGCAGCCGGTGAAATTTCACAAATGAATAAGCTTGGTTTTGTATCCGGCAGAACAGCGACAGAGTTTGCACCTGCCGAGAGGGTAACAAGAGCAGAAATTTCGGCAATGCTTTCAAAAGCGTTATCGCTGAACACAGATTATTCGGGCAGTGTATTCTCCGATGTGCCGCAGGACGCATGGTATGCAAAATACGCTAATGCATGCTACGCAGCAGGTGTTATGACCGATAATCTGTTTAATGCAGAGGGCGGTATAACAATACGTGAGCTTCTTGAGCTGGCGGAAACGGTGTACGCAAACCGTAAGGGAAATGCGCAAATAAACAGCGGCGAAATTTTGGCTGCAAACGGAATAAAAAATCTTTCCGGCAGCGACGCCGAGCTTGTTGCAAGGGCCATACATAACGGATATTTTTACAGATTGTACGAAAATGGCGGATTTAATCTCGATAAATATGTTACCCGTGACGAAGCAACGTCGGTAATATATCGGTTGTACACAAAATTAATGTAAAGGAGCAGAAATGATGAGAAAATTCTTAAATGTCCTGTTGGCATTAGCTGTTTTTGCATCAATTGCCGCACCTTGCGCAATGGCAGAGGATGGAGACGTTTTCTTCAAGCCGGGTGATGAGTATAAGGATGTTGACTTCGACAATAAAAATCAGAAGGAAACCGTAAACTTTGTTCAGTCGTCAGGATTGGTGTCTTATTCCGATGTGTCGGACGAAGACATGGAAAAGGTCGGCATTTTGGGTGCTCTCAAAGTCATGGAGGCATATGAAGGCAGTGAGTTTAAGCCTAATGTTTATGTTTCAAGAGCCGAATATGTTGAGGCGCTTATGAAGCTTTTTAAGCTTGATTATGAGCATGAACCCGGCGTAAACGGCAAATTCTATGATGTTGATAAGGACAGCAAATACTATAATCTTGTATATAACGCTTATGAATCCGATATTGCATGCGGATATAAAAATAACAACTTCTATCCGGAGCAGGTGCTCACCTATGAGGAGGCAAAGATATTTGCCGTTAAAGCGTTAGGTTACGGAGGTATTGCGGAGCATTTCGGGGATAACTATAGTAAAATATTTACCGATTTAAAGCTCAACAAGAACCTGTCCATCAAGAATGCCGGCGCTCTTACAAGAATAGACATTGCCGGTATACTGTATAATGTTTTAAATACTCAAATGCTGGATATGGCATATTTTAATAATGATGGCACCTACACAACCAAAAAAGGTGATACTCCCCTTTATAAGGTGCATAATGCCGTAAAGGGAGAGGGAATAATAACCGCTAACCGTGTAACCGGATATGACGGGAACGGAACGGGCAGAAATACAGTTATAATAAACGGTATTAGATATGACTGTCCGGACGGATTAATAAACAGCTATATAGGCTACAACACGGTATTCTGGTATGATGACGACAGCAATGATATTCTGTTCATATTCAAAAAGAAGGACACAAATGAAATTATCGCAAAGGACAAGGATATTGTAAGCTTTGATATTCGAAGCCGTACCATGGTTTACTATGACGGAAAAAGAAACAAGACAGTTCATTTCTATGAAAACGCTCCGGTATTTTATAACGGCGTCCTGCTTGCGGGAAACTACGGCGCAGACCTGTTTAATATAAAAGCAGGCAGCATTAGAATGATTTCAAATGCCGGCAGCAGGGATGAATTCGATTCGGTTTTCATTGAATCCTATGACAACTATTACGTAACATCATCATCTATCGACAAAAATCTGGCAAGAATATTTGTTGACTTTGATGATGGAATGCTACAGTTTGATTTGACCGACGCTTTTGTGGAGATATATGACAGCGACGGTTCGTACTTTGAGGTATACAAGACTACCGACAGCGGAGAGGATGTTATTGATATATCGGCTGTAAGCAATGGAAAAATTGCAAGTATATATGCAGATAATCAGGGCTGGAGAAGGTCCTCGTCAGGACGCAGAACGCTGACGACTCCAAAGTATGTGAAAATCAGGCTTTCCGATAAAACATCGGAAGGAAAAATAAATTCCTATAACACCGAGGACGGAGAATTAGATATTACTTCCGGGGAGGAAAATATAACACTTCCCGTATCCGGAAGCAACTACTTTGATAGAAATGACAGTATGCCTCAGACAGGCAAAACCGGTACATTTGCACTTGATTTCATGGGTGAGGCGGTATGCATTAAGACCGGTAAATCCGATTTCAAGTACGGATATATCATGAAGGTTTATTATAACGAAAACGATGATAAGCCCGAGAGAATCCGATTTTTCACCACCGGAGGAAAAACCTATACCTACGGTCTTGCAGAGGATTTCCGTATAAACGGAGTCCGCTACAAAAACGGCGAAAAGTACCGTCAGGTGATTTCTGAAGCGGCGCAGATGGTAAATCCGGGCTTTGAATGTCAGCAGGTAATGAAATACAAGCTTGATACGACCGATGAGGAAAATCCCATAGTGTCGGAGATACAGCTTGTGACGCAGTCTGTGGGTATTGCGCCCGGTTATGACTCAACTCAGCTCAACCGTGACTGCGCACGAGGTAACTACTCTGTTGAGAACGATTGCGAGGACAGACTGAAAACCTCTTACGAATATGCGGCATACTTTAAGCCATCGCTGACAATTACCGTTCCGATGCGTGAAACTACTGATTCAAGCAGATTCAGCGCGGCACAGATAACTTCGTCGCCTACATTTAGCGCAGATATTTATAATGTTAACGACCTTGTTCCGGAACTGATGGTTCGTTTTGCCGAGTCCTCTGCCGAAGAAGCAATTCCCACAGATGAAAGGCATGCTTTTCCGTTTATGTATGATAAATCAAAGGTTATTCTTAATGAGGATAATGAGGTCAGACTGGAAATCACTGTGGCAAGTGGCTGGGAGGTAAGAACTTTATACAGTGAAAATCTTCAGCTGTGCGACAACCTTAAAAAGGGTGATTTGGCATACTTCTATCAAATTGATGACCTTGTGACAAAATGTACGCCTGTTGTATGGACCATCTCGGGTGAGCTTGCGGGGAAGAGGGTTAATGCGGAGAATCTTCCGAATATAAATTCTCTGAATAATCTTTCCCTTAGAACCAACGGGGAACAAAGCTATGGATCCTTCGGTGAGGTATGGAGTGTAAACGGCAGTGATTTCGTTGTTCAGTACGGACCTATGCAGAGTAATGGTAAGCGGGAAAAGCTGATTACCGGACGTTTCAGCCATAAGGCATGGATGCACGGCGGCGTAATCCTTTATCAGGAAGAGGACGACGGCATTATGATTCGTCAGGGTACCGTTGCAGACCTAAGACCTGCGAACACATGGGGTGATAAGGCGTCTAAGATTGTTTGGATTCCTATACACGGCGCCGGCAGACAGTATGTAATTTTCAACTTCAGATAAGACTTTTGGGAAAGATATGTAAAGGATATAAATATGTACCAAATTACGGGAGCGTAATTAAAAATATATTAATTTGACCAATGCTTGTATCTGAATACTTACATGCATTGTCTCAAGAAAAGGAGAGAGTCGAATGAAAAGTAAACTATTAAAAGGCGTATCGTATCTTTCTGCGGCTGCAATGATTGCAGCGGTTATGCCTATGGCTGCGGTATCTGCCGAAGAAACCCAGGCAATATCGGTATTTGCCGATAACTTTGACAACTACGGTTTATCCGGATTGAGTCTGGAAAAGGATGAAAAAGACGGATGTGCACAAGGCGCATGGACTGATCCGTACACGGATGATAACGGGACTTATGAAAGTACGGCTACGGACAGCAATTCAACGGAGGAGAATGTGATTTATCTTATTGATTCTCAGGACGTAGCAGTTGCGCACGATCCGGATTTCGGTGACGCTGTATGGGTTGCTAAGACCTTTGGAGGACAATGGGGCGAATGGAAAACGTCGGCAGCCGGCATAACAGCCAAGCCGAACGCAGAAAATGACAATGTACTGGCTATTTGTTCCTACGCCTACAAAAGTCCAAATAAGTATCCGACAGTTGCATTAAATTCGACCACGATGCTTGATGGTTATGAGTATACCTATACATTTGATATACTTAAGACGGAA
>JAQXUJ010000240.1 GCA_029219925.1 Clostridiales bacterium
TAATCCCGACGGTGAAATAACTATAAAATTCGATATGACTCCTACACTTATTGAAGCTAATCCTATGGTTAAAGCCGATAGCGGAAAGGCTGCTCTCCAACTTGGGCCGGTTATATACTGTGCCGAAGGAGTGGATAACGGAAATATTCTTCGTGGTAAATTTATCGACAAAAATCTACAATGCCGTATACAGTACAACCCGGAATTTGGTCTTAACACCATAACGGCAAAAGGATTTAAGAAGCTTTTTTCTGACCGTCTATATGCGCCGTTTAGTGAAGATTTTGAGAAAACGGAAATTAATCTTATTCCCTTTTCCTGCTTTGCAAACAGAGACGAATGTGATATGATGGTATGGCTTGATGTCAGATAATTATCAGAACAAAAAAACGCATGCGGCAAAACAATTTTATTTTGCTGCATGCGCTTTTATATACATACGTCCTTTTATTTATATTCACGGCAAAGCTCTTCAGCAAGAGCGTCAATCTCTCTTTCGCTCTCCTCATTAAGCGCCGATTTAATATGAACCTCATTTTCTGCATAATGAATATTCTTTGCTTTTTCAAGCATGCTCTTCATTATTCTTCCGGCTGTAGGCGCCCATGTACCGTTTTCTATGAATGCAATTGTGCGTTTCTGATAATTTCTCTCAAGGAGTGCGTCAATAAAGGTGCGCATGAACGGGAAGATATCAGCGTTATACGTAGTCGTCGCCAGAACAAGCTTATTGTATCTGAAAGCGTCCTCAACAGCCTCCGGCATATCACAGCGTGCCAAATCGTTTACCGTAACCTTAGGGCATCCATTCTCACGCAGCTTTTCGGCGAGTTGCATAACAGCTTTTTTTGTGCCGCCGTAAACAGAGGTGTATGCAATCATCACTCCCTCGCTTTCCGGCTCATATGACGACCACGTATTGTAAAGTCCCAGGTAATAGTTGAGATTATCCTTAAGCACCGGTCCATGCAGCGGACAAATAATGCTTATGTCCAATTCCGCAGCCTTTTTCAGGAGATTTTGAACCTGCGTGCCGTATTTGCCCACAATACCAAAATAATACCTTCTTGCTTCGCATGCCCAATCCTCATTTACGTCAAGAGCGCCGAATTTTCCAAATCCGTCAGCTGAAAACAGCACCTTGTCGCAGCTGTCATAAGTCACAATAACCTCCGGCCAATGCACCATCGGAGCAGCAATGAAGGTAAACTCATGTCTGCCCAGACTAAGTGTGCTTCCATCGGCAACTTCAATTCGTCTGTCCTGAAAATCTGTCCCGAAAAACTGTTTCATCATAACAAACGCCTTTGCGCTTGCGGCAATTTTTGCGTCGGGATATGTATTCATAAAGTTAGCAATATTTGCAGAATGGTCAGGCTCCATATGCTGAACTATCAGATAATCCGGCTTTCTTTCCCCTAATTCATCCTTAATATTTTTCAGCCATTCATCGGTAAATTTTGCGTCAACAGTATCAAAAACCGCAATTTTATCATCAATAACGGCATACGAATTATATGCCATGCCGTTTTCAACCACATACTGCCCTTCAAACAAGTCAATTTCATGATCATTCACGCCCAAATATTTAATATCATCGGTAATTTTCATTCTGTCTTTCCTCCCTTTGCACGTTGGTAATGTGCAATAAAATACCTTTTAGCAAAACCGGCTTAATTTCTAATATCGATTTTACGTTCAGAGGATATTATACCACACTATCTATCACTTTTCAATACATTATGTCGAAAAACAATTTTTTATAGTAAAATATTTCAACAAAAAAAAAGCGCTGATATTCCGTCAAATCCGGAATTTCAACGCTTTAACACAGCGAAATATTTCAGATTTCTCTACAAAGAACAATAAAGCCTCCATCACCCAGTGTTAAATCCGAGCAGTTTTCTATTATGACGTTATTTGAAATGATTTCTTCAAATCCTTCGCTGTCCATAGATAATTCAGCTCCGGTTCTTTTCAGATTGGCGGCGACAATCACTGTCTGTTTTCCGTAGGAACGCTTATATGCAATCAGGTCATCGGCATAGCATATGATTTCGATAGTCCCGCTGTTAACAGCCGGAAAATTATGATAAATTTCCGCCAGCTTTTTTATTAGCGATACCCTTTCTCTACCGCTTTCCGTAACAGCCTCCGACCAGTCAATACATAAATTTTTTCCGTAAAATCGGTTATTCCATAAGCTGTGACGTCCGCTGTCGGCAATCTCATTACCGTTATAAATAAACGGCACGTTTCCCATCGTAAATATGACTGCAAGCATTGCGTCGCATACATTTTTACCGTATTGTTTTTCCATCCTGTTATCATATGCATCCGAGGAGGTATCGTGATTTTCAAAAGCTATTATTCTTTTTGTCGGCATGGTCATGCTACCTATAACCTCATCAAGCCTCCCCATGCCACGTTCAAACCCCCACAAATAATAATTGGCGTCAAAAACACCGCTAGAAATTGCTTCATCCTTTACGCCCTCATTAATCATAATAATGTCCGACTTTATCCTTTCTATTCTGTTCCGTCCTTCCCTCCAAAAGGCCAGCGGAACCTGGTCGCCCACATCACAGCGATAACCGTCGACATCAAATTCCCGCACAAAATATTCCATGTTGCTCCACATATACTCACATAGCTCTGCACATTCATAGTTTAGCTTGGGGAAATTCCATTCTCCGCAATCCGGACTTCCGTCAGGAAGTCTTTTTATAAAATCCGGGTTGTTTTCAATAAAGACCGCATTAGGGCCGCAATGATAATATACAAGATCTAAAATAACCTTCAGTCCCAAACGATGAGCAGTTTTTACAAAGCTCTTCAAATCATCGTCTGCCCCGTATTCCTCATCAATCTTGAAATAATCTTTAATCCTGTACGGATTTTTCGGATTTCCCAAACCGCTCTCCCTCTGCCTCGGGCTCCAAAGCTCTTCGCGCGGATCATCATCCGCCTCGCATATGGGGCAGAGATAAACAATATCCACTCCCAAGTCCGCTATGTGACCAAGCAGCTTTTTCGCAGCTTTTATAGTTCCTTCCTTTGTTGCCGTTCGCAAAAATATCTGATAAATTATACTATTATTTTTCATGAATATCACCTCTTTCCCTTGAATTGTAACATTTTTTTCTCTTCACTTAAACCCATAAATCTATATTAATAGTTTAATTTTTTATACTTTACATTTTGTTGTAAATATGCTATTATAATTTAAAGGTGATAATATGATTTTTGATGAAAACCCAATTTTTGAAATTACGGAAATTATTATGCAGGAGCGAAAGACCGGCAATTTCAAAACAAAAAGGAGAAATATTACTGTGTTCAGCTGCCGTATTTCAGGAAGTGCTGACTTCACCTGCAAAGATGAAAAGCTTACGGTTAACAAAGGAGATATACTTTATATTCCCAAAAATATTGAATATTCTCAGAAAACCGAAGGAGAAACGATTATCGCCGTTCATCTGAAGATTTATAACAAGGTATCCTCATCCGGCATTGAATGTGTATTTCCCCGCGATAAAAGCGCAGCTGTCGAATGTTTTTTTAGCATGTACCGCGAATGGTCATCAAAACAGCCCGGATACCGTCAGAGAGCTACCGCTCTGTTATATGAGCTTATGGCTGAAATTAAAACCGAGCGCTTTAAAGATTCCGAAAATTTATCGTCAAAAATTATCAATTCTCTCACATATATGAAATCTCATTTTTATCTGCCGTCGCTTTCGATAGCGGAGATTGCCGCCCAGTCAAATATAAGCGAAATATATTTTCGAAAAATATGGCAAAGTCTTTATACCGATACTCCTGCCCGGTGTCTTACAAAGCTTCGTATCAGCTACGCAAAATCACTTCTTGCTGACGGCGATTACTCCATTTCGGAAATAGCTGAACGCTCAGGTTTTTCAGACGCCAAATACTTCAGTACAAAATTCAAGTCTGTAACAGGCAAATCCCCCTCCGAATACAGAAGAGGGCATTAATTTTTCAGCACCGTCGAAATCACCTCTGCAATATCCCTGCCGCCATTTACTGCTTCCTCCATGGTATTTCCGTTTGTGCCTATTTCAATGATAAGCGAACCGGTTGTCATATGCTCGTTAAACCTCTCCTGACGCACATCTATCGGCCGCATAAGAGATGGAAACATTTCTATTGCCTTTGCCTGTATCTGTGATGCAAACTTAAAATTTTCCTTCCAATTATCATGCTTCAATGTAGCATTCGTTCCTACAACAAGCATTACCTGTGCTGTTGTTTCTCCGTTTATATCGGTCACCAGCTTTACCTTTGTTCCATCGTCCTTTGTAATCCCGTCACGATGAACGTCCAGCACCACCTTTATTCCGCTGTATTTATTCAAATCCTTTTGTATAGTTGCCGCTGCGCGCTGATATGCCCCGTTATATGCCGGGTAATCATGTACGGTGGTGTCATGAATCGCTGGAATGCCGTTTTTATTGAAAACCTCCGCCATCGCCTTCCCCACAGCCGTTATGTTTTTTGTTTCATCAAGATTACGATCCGGATCGCCCTTTATATAGCATTCCTCGCTGAAGCTCTCGGTTGTATGCGTGTGCATAATAAGTACCTGCGGGCCGTTGCCGTCAAGAGCAAACGCAAGAGGCTGATTTAAAAAATCTGAAGGATTCACGCTCATATCGGTTGCATTTGAAACCTGAAGTCCCCTATCGGCTCTTCTGATTTCCGGCTGCATAACCTCCTCCTGAACGGTATTCTCCGGAGCAGTCTCAGGTTCGGGTTCAGGACTTGGCTCGCCCAGCGCAAAAAAATGCTTTAAAACCCTGCTCGGAATTTCCGATGCCGCTCCCGATATTTTTTTTATCTGCTGACTCAAATCTGTATTGTCCTCCGGTGTAAGCTGTCTGTCAATAATACCCTTATAAGCGGAAAATGCCGTTATATTTCGTCCATTCGCCGATACGCCTATTAAAATGGCACATAATGCGAAAAGCACCGCTATACTACCTGCGGCAATTATTTTTTTCTTTGTAATTACTATCATTCTTGTCCCTTTAATCAATAACCGCATCTCCTTTTTTCCGTTTATAAATAATACTTATGTTTACCGTGAATTATGCCACTGCTGAAAATTTTTATTTTTTTTATAAAATATGCTTGATTTTTCCTTTAAACAGTGTTATAATATATTAGTTAAATTACGGATGGTCCTCTGCCTTGGTCGGCACGAACATCTATGATAATAAAGGAGGGCCAAATGATGAATTCAGCAGAAATCATTAGCGCTATTACAAAAGACCAAATCAGAACTGACTTGCCTGACCTTGTGGTTGGCAACAACGTAAAGGTTTATCAGAAGGTAGTCGAGGGTAACCGTACAAGAACTCAGATGTTTGAGGGTACGATTATTAAAAAGCAGGGCAGCGGAATCGGTGCAACATTTACCGTAAGACGTCTTTCTTACGGTGTTGGCGTTGAAAAGACATGGCCGATTAACTCACCTATTATCGAAAAAATTGAAGTTTCGAGAAAAGGTAAGGTTAGACGTGCAAGATTGTTCTATATCCGCGACAGAGTCGGTAAGTCTGCTAAAGTTAAGGAAAGAATATAATTTTTCCTTCAAAAACGGAGCTGAGGGGCATTTTATGTCCCTTTTTGCTTAATGCATTTCAAAGAGGTGTATATGATGTCAGAAAATAATGTTGAAAAAAATACCGTGAAAGAGACGCAAAATACTTTCAATCTGGCACGTGAGGTTTGGGAATGGTTTTACACGATTGTAATTGCCCTTGTAATTGCTATTGCGATAAAGGCGTTTCTGTTTGATATAGTGCGTGTGGACGGTCCGTCAATGTATCCCACTCTTGTGAATAATGACAGGCTTTTAGTCACGAAGCTGGGATATAAACCCGAACGCGGTGATATAATAATTCTTGATTCAAATTATAAAAACCGCAGCGAGTTTTACAAAGAATACGAAGAAAACAATGATACAACCCTTAATCCTTTTACCAAAGCAGGTTTGTATTTCAAGCTGGACGATAATCTTCGCCGCAAATATTATGTTAAGCGAATAATCGGAATGCCCGGAGATACGATTGATATTAAGGATGGCAGAGTAATTTTAAACGGTGAGGTTTTAGATGAGCCGTACTACGACGGTGTGACCAACATTACCGACTATGCAGCCTCATATCCCTTTACGGTAAGCGAAGATTGCGTATTCGTCATGGGCGATAACCGCCCAAACAGTAAGGATTCACGTTCCACGGAGCTTGGCGAAGTTCCCATAAAGGCAATTGCGGGTAAATCTCAGGTTCGGCTGTGGCCGCTTAACACAATTTCTTTAACAAAATAAAATTACGGCAGGCTTAAACGCCTGCCTGTTTTGTACGAGGTGAATTTATGCAGAATTTACAATGGTATCCGGGACATATGGCAAAAACACGGCGCATGATTGAGGAAAATCTCGGCAATATTGACGTAGTTGTAGAAATACTTGATGCGCGGATTCCTTTTTCCGGGCGTAACCCTAATTTTGACGATATGCTCCGAACAAAGCCGCGCTTTGCTGTTTTGAATAAGTACGATCTTGCCGACCCCGCTGTTACCGACAGATGGATCGGTCTGTACGCCAAACAGGGAATTAAGGTTATTCCCATAAGCTGTGCCACAGGAATGGGAATAAATAAAATCGCTCCTGCAGCAAAAGTGCTTATTGCCGACAAGCTGCAAAGCGCCAAAGAAAAAGGCATGAATCGCAGTGTAAAAATAATGATGGTGGGAATCCCTAACGTAGGCAAATCCACTCTTATCAACAGACTTTCCGGCAGAGCAAGTGCAAAAACAGGTGACCGTCCCGGCGTTACCCGCACCAAGCAGTGGATACGGCTTAAAGATGGTCTTGAACTTATTGATACACCCGGCATACTACCGCCAAAATTTGATAATCAGCGTACTGCCGTAAACCTTGCCTACACCGGCGCAATACGCGATGAAATAATGGAAATTGAACTGTTAGCATATTCTCTTTTAGAATATCTTCGTGACAATTATCCATCCCGATTATGCGAAAGATATAAATTACCGGAAATTTCCGACCTTGCGGGACATGAAATCCTTGAATTAATCGGAAAGAAACGAGGCTGCGTAATATCCGGCGGCGAAATCGATACCGAACGGGCTGCAAACATACTCCTGGATGAACTGCGCGGCTCCAAATTAGGCAGGATTACCCTTGAAAAGCCGGAGGATTTCATATGAAAAAGCGAATTATATTTTATATTCTTTTAGCAGCTTCCGTTGTATTAATATTTCTATCACAAAAACTGGCGCCGTCCTTGAAATCCGTCACCATAACCGACTGCTTTGACACAGTCACAGAAATAACCGTATATTCACGCAGCGAAAAACCCATTAAAGACTGCGAAAAATATCTTTATTCTGCCGAAAAAATGTTTTCAGCCACTAATCCGGAGGCAGAAATATATAGATTAAATCACGGGGAAAATGTTGACTTATCGGATGATACAAAAGAAATTATTGAGCTGGGCAAAACATTTACCAAGCATAATTCCGAGTATTTCTCAATATATCTAAATCCCCTTTCAGAAGCGTGGGATATAAAAAATAACAGCGGTGTTATTCCAGACATAACGGATGCTATGCAGGAGGTTCGTGAAAAAAAATCAATCAATCTCGGTGCAGTAGCCAAGGGATACGCCGCAGACAAACTCTGTTCCATATTAAGAAAGGACGGCATCACTTCGGCTATGCTTTCTCTCGGAGGCAATGCCTACGCCATCGGAAAAAAGCCTACAGGCGAAAGCTGGAAAATCGGCATACAAAGCCCAAAAGACGAAAGCAAAATCGTAGGCATTATATCCGCCGAGAACCTGGCGGTCGTAACCTCGGGCGATTACCAGCGATATTTTGAGCTGAACGGCGTACGTTATCATCATATTTTCGACCCCAAAACAGGCTATCCCGCAACCAACGGTCTTCATTCGGTAACGGTCATAGGTGAAAATGCGGCTCTATGCGACGCACTTGCGACTACAGCATTTGTAGCCGGTCTAAAAGATGGACAGGAGCTTTTAAAAAAATATAATGTTCGCGGTATTTTCATAACTGACGATACCGTATACTTTTCAAAATCTCTTGAAAATATCTTTAAACAAACAGATTTCTCATATAAATATGAGTTTATTTATTAATATCAAAACCTCCGTACCGATTTAATCAGCTGCGGAGGTTTTAATTTTTTTACTCGTTCAGAAATATGTTTTTTAATTTCTCAGTTTATACTTTTCTTTATACTCTTCATACTGTTCAAAGAAATGGTTTATGCCGTCATTTTTAACATGGCTTAAATACTCGTGTGTTTCAAGAGAATTATGCGCCATTTCCAAAATACATACCGCTATATTGGAGCAATGGTCCGAAACTCTTTCACAATTTGTCAAAAGGTCGGAAAGCACAAATCCCATTTCCATTGTACATTGACCGCTGCGCAGTCGTTCAACATGATTATTTTTAATATCGTGCTTTAGCTTATCAATAGTCTGTTCAAGAGGCTCAACCCTTTTTGCAGCAACTCTGTCCTCATCCTTTAACGCCTTTACCGCTAAAGTCAGAATTTCCGTAACCGCTGAAGTAATCGTTTCTATTTCCTTTTGTGCTTTTTCCGAGAACACAATATTTTTATCGTGTATTTCTTGAGCCACCTCAATTACGTTAACGGCATGGTCGGATATTCTTTCAACATCGCCCACGACATGAAGGAGTTTTGTAACCTCTCTGCTGTCGCTGTCAGACAGCTTGCTGCTTGCCAGGTGAACAAGATATGTGCTGGTCTTATCCTCATATGTGTCCACCTCGTCCTCGCTTTCGCGTATACCGGCAGCCAATTTCCTGTCAAAATTGTTCAGCAGACTGAGAGAATCAATAAAGGATTTTTTTGAAAGCTCCGCCATTTCACATACGACCTCACGGCATTTTTCAACAGCAAAACCCGGCATGGAAAGAAATCGTTCATCAAGCGTATCAAATATTTCATTTTCCTTTTTAGCAGTTTTTCTCTTAACCGTTTTCTTTGACAAATCCGCAATCCAGCTGCAAAACGGCATTAAAATAACCGTCGCTATAACATTGAATGCGGTATGAATAACCGCTATATATACAACGCCCACTGTATCGTCCATGAAGGAAAAATTTATAAATGCGTTCAGCAGATAAAAAATTCCCGCAATAATCACAACGCTGATTACTTTAATATAAACGCAC
>JAQXUJ010000241.1 GCA_029219925.1 Clostridiales bacterium
TCTATTTCCCGGGGAATATCCGGCTTAGCTCCCACATTTTTTTTGAACCCCCACCCGGAGCCTTTATTGCTTATGCTGTACAAATCCGTTTTGATTTCGGAAGCCTTATCGCCGTCCGAGCTGCCACTTTCCATAGTCGGCAGCTCGCCTTTCTGCGACCCGCCGCATGAAAACAAAAACGATACAACCAATACCGCCATTATTGTGCCGAATAGTTTTCGCATATTAATCCTCCATTCCTCCGCCGTGCGGCGGCACAAATCCAACGTAAAAAAGAAGCAAACAGATTGCTGCTTTGCAGCGAGTGGTGCTGTACGAGTGTACCGCCCCGAGCAACAAGCGGTAAGATGCGCAGCTTATTTTTCACGTTATTCACCTCATAAATTTATTACTAAATATATATGCGTGCGAAAAAATAAAAAAAACATAAATTTTAAAAAAACTCTTGACAATCACGGAATATTGAGGTATAATAGTTATCGTCGTTGGTACGGCGGTATAGCTCAGTTGGCTAGAGCACACGGTTCATACCCGTGGTGTCATAAGTTCAAATCTTATTACCGCTACCATATGCCGAGTACCCTGTACTCGGCTTTTTCTTTTTATAAAAATTACTGGGAATGGTATGATATTTTAGGGAGTTATAAAATTATGATGCTGAAATATTACGGCACAGGTTCATGTGATGGAATTCCCTCAATCTTCTGCGACTGTGAGAACTGTCGCCGAATACGTACAGTTGGCGGAAAAAGCATCCGCACCCGTCATCAGTCATCGGTTGATGACAAAATTTTGATAGACTTCCCTGCCGATACCGCTGCACACGTCCTTTATGGAGGATTGCCGTTATACAATATTCACAGTATCCTGTTAACCCACGCACATGAGGACCACCTTTATATAGATGATTTCCTTAACAGAGATGTTCAAAGTCAATGTATGCCGGACGGCGCAAAAACGCTGACAGTCTATTCCTCAGCTAAAACAGGCGCCTCTGTCCGGGAGTTTGTCGGCAAATGCGGAAATAAACACATGATTAATTTTCAGGAGCTTCTTCCCTTTGAAAGCAGAATGATTGAAGGCTATGAGGTAACTCCTCTTAAAGCGGCGCATGCGTATGAATTGGACAGCTATATTTATATTATCAGCCGCGGTAACAAAAGTATTTTATATGCTCATGACACCGGATATTTTCCGGAGGAAACATGGGATTACATCACTACCTGCGGCAAAAAATTCGGTGTAGTTTCACTTGACAGCTCCTACCTGACAGCTCCATCCTGCGAAACACATATGGGACTTGAAGATAATGTTAGAGTTCGCAATCGTCTTCTGCAAAACGGCAATGCAGATGTTAATACAAGATTTATTATAAATCATTTAAGTCACTTTCACAAATTTACCCACGAAGAACTATGTGAATATATTAAACCAATGGGACTTATCGCCGCATATGACGGAATGATTGTGGAATTATAAATAATTGACTTACAGTATAGATAAAAAGTTCGTTGACAAAATGCATGATTTAGTGTAAAATATAAATAATGAATATTTTTTGGAGTCGGAGGAGATTTCGTATGGACAGAATTACTATTAAAGAGGACGCTAAGCGTCAAATTTCGGGATACATAGGCATGTTCTTTATTATGACACTTATCGTTTCCGTTATCACGGTAGTAGTTGGATTAATTCCAGTAGCCGGGGCATTATTGTCATTTATTTCCACAGCATTGTTTGATTTTGCCTTTGTAATGATTTTTCTTGCCCTTTCTCAGGGAATTAAACCGGAATACAACGATATTTTTTCTATATTTAAAAATACGCAGCTTTGCGGAAATGCACTTTTGCTCGAAATCCTTACTATGGTTTTTACATTTCTATGGTCATTGTTGTTCGTTGTGCCGGGAATTATTAAAGGTCTTTCTTACGCTATGGCACCTTATATTTTAGCTGAAAACGATTATTTTATGACCCCTTCGGACGCTATTAAAGAAAGTATGCGTATAATGAACGGACATAAACTGGATTTGTTTGTTTTAAACATTACATTTTTAGGTTGGTTTTTTGCGTCAGCCGTAACCTTCGGATTGGTAGGAATTTACGCTCTCCCCTATTACCGTGCCACAATTACCAATTTCTATAATGAAATAAAAAACAAGCCGGAAACAGTTTTATAATAACTTCTTTACGGCTTGTTCTTGATAAATTATAAAAGTTATTAAAACGGCGATAATATACGCCGTTTTTTACATGTCTGAAAAAATAAACAATATGACATCATGGATAGCAATTGTATCAGATAATCCTGCGTCCGGTTTCCTCATCAAATACGACAGTAGTATATGGAGGAACAGTAACATCAACATGCTTACCGTTTCGCAGCAAGATAGTTTTCGTGCCTCCCTCTACACAGTTAACGGCAACAATTCCTCCTCCCGCAATGATTGGATCACCCAAAACGGAATAAATATGAGCGCCGGATTTGCGTATAATCGGTTCAATTATTTCCCGGGTAAGCTTAGAAGTGCCAAGCCATACATCATTCCCCTTAATTGCAGCTGCTATTTCACCGCCTTCATAATGCGCTATAGGAACTGCATCGGAATCTGACACCGCGAAAAGCGGATTCAGTGCTTCGGTCGGAATTTCGACAGTTACTCCTTCCAGCAATCCACAGCAGGTCAGACTTACAGCAAAAGGAATACGCTTGATTTTCATTCCGACAGCGGCAGAGATATTTTCCTCGGCAAGTGTTTTCCCATCGGAAAATCCCTCAGCATAAAGGTGAACACGCATACAATGTTCGGTAAGTTTTCGGCATTTGTCACGCTGTGCGGGTGTCTGCATATATGCGTTAACAAAAATAACACATTTGTATCGCTCTATTTCAGCATGCTCTAATTCACTCATGTATATGCTGTCAAAAGATACGCCGCAGCGCGCAACAGATACCTGAATATCATAATCATAATCAAAAACCTTTGAGCGTATGTAATAAGAGTCGGTATCATACACAAGCAGGACATCGGATGCAGGCTTATATTCTCTGTGAATCATATCCTCAGCTATTTTATGAAGTGATTCAATCTCTTTCATAAGATATTCATCTTCCCACCACCCTGTTTTCCGATATATGCTTGCAGAAGCGGCAAGCTCAGGGTGATCAGCAACAAAGCTCGGAATAACACGATGATCATAATACCACATTCCCTGTCCGGCAGCAATGGGCTGAAGTACATTACGTCGTAAAGTGGCAATTGTGCTGTCGGTTTTCGACAAGTCTCCGCCGAGCTGCGGTACACACTCGGGATGTTGATCCATTTCAGTTAGCCACAGCATGCCGCGAACCCGGCTTGCCTCCAGAAGTCCGCGCTGCATCGGTACACCGTCTGCACGACGGTTTTCCATATAGCAGAACGGACCGCATAAAAAATCCACATCAGCAGAATCATACATTCTTCCAACCTGCAGATGTCCGCTTCTTGTCATATCGTCCCCGCCGATTCCGAGATAGTAGCCGTAAAACGCTCCGGCAAGGATATCAGGAAGGTTTTGTTTAATAACATGACAAAAATGAAGTATTGCGTCCGCAGTTGTTGTCTGAATACACTCCTGCGCATCCATAATATATCTCGAACGCGCCGGGTCACGGAAATTACCGTCATCTCCCGGGCGAAAATTTTCAGGATGAAATTCGGCTGTTTCAAAACATATATCAGGATTATTCCAGGACTTTTGAAGAGCCTGTTCCGAACGGTATTTATCGGAAAGAAAGCGCACAAACCGACGTTTCATCGGTAATGAAACGTCGGTTCCCCATTGATGCCACTCACCAAAGATACCACAAGCCACTTGTATGCCTAACAGAGCCTTTCCTTCGTCAGATTTACTGAGTGCCTCGCATAATATTGCAAGATTTTCTGAGGCGTCATCAATCCACTTTTCAGATGCAAGACTTACGCGCATATGCTGCATATTATCATCGCGTATCAGCCTGTCGGATTCGCCGTTATCGATTCCCAGCGTGTCCCCCTCCGGAGTGCGGTATATTATGCATTCATCCGGATTATCACGCATCCACCAATAGGGTGGATTTAGATGCAACCTTACAAGCACTTTTGCATTTGGGTTTGCCTCTACAGCGTTTGCAATTTCTGCAAGCATTGCATCAGGCTCAAACGGTGTCGTTTTATGCCAGCCAAGATTTATAGACGTATCAACATTTATAAGATTTATCCCTGCTTTACCAAATCGTGCAATATTTCTATGCGCCTGAGCAGTTGAACTAGCTGCCGCAGGAAAATCACTCAGCCCATATAGAACAGGCGTGACCACTTTTCCGTCTATTGTTATTAGCGGTCTATGCGTTTTAACGCTAATCTTTATCTTGGACATTTATGTAGTTCCTCTCATAATATGTTTTTTTTATTATATCATACAAACTAAATATCGTCAAGCAAAAAGATTTTATGCGTAAAAGCTGCTGCCGATCTCTCTGAATTTACTGTATCTCTTTTGAAGCAGTTCGTCAATATCAATTTCTTTCAGCCGCCGAAGTCTGTCGACAAGCTCTTTTTTTAGTTCACAGCATACTGTAAGATCATCTCTGCCACTCTCATCTATAACCTTGTCAATAACATTGAATTTGTACAAGTCTTCAGCGGTAAGCTTGAGTGCTTCTGCCGCCTCGTCGGCTTTTGCTGCGTCTCGCCACAAGATACTTGCACAGCCCTCAGGAGAAATAACGGAATATACGGCGTTTTCCAGCATAATAATCTCATCAGCTACGGAAAGCGCCAACGCGCCGCCGCTTCCTCCCTCTCCGCATACAACCGATATGATCGGGGTTTTAAGAGCGCTCATCTCCATCAGATTTTCTGCAATTGCAAGCCCCTGACCGCGTTCTTCTGCGCCGATACCGCAATATGCGCCGGAGCTGTTAATTATACATATTACCGGACGCTTAAATTTTTCCGCCTGCTTCATGAGCCGCAGAGCCTTGCGGTAGCCCTCGGGATTTGGGCATCCGAAATTACGCCGAATACGTTCATCGATTGTATCGCCCCGTTCCATTGCAATTACTGTAACAGGTATTCCGTCAAGAAAACCTATACCGGAAATTATCGCTGCATCATCAGAAAAGCGGCGGTCGCCGTGAAGTTCGGTAAAGGAATCTATCATATTATTTATATAATATGCTCCGCTGGGGCGTCTGCTGCTTCTTGCATTTTTAACTCTGTTATATGCTTCCATTTATTTCACCTCATCAACCGCAATGTATTTTTAAAATTTCCGCAAGCTTACTTTTAAGGTTTTCACGTTTTTCAATAAAATCCACAAATCCATGTTCCAGCAGAAATTCGGCGCTTTGGAATCCTTCCGGCAGCTTCTGATTGGTAGTTTGTTCTATAACGCGTGCTCCCGCAAATCCAACAAGTGCTTTTGGCTCGGCGATAATAATATCACCCTCCATTGCATAGCTTGCCGTCACTCCGCCTGTTGTTGGGTCTGTCAGTACGGTTATATACAAAAGTCCGGCGTCACTGTGACGTTTAACGGCAGCGCTCACCTTTGCCATCTGCATCAAAGAGAAAATCCCCTCCTGCATTCTTGCTCCTCCCGAACAAGTAAAACCTATAACCGGGAGTTTATGTTCGGCAGCATATTCAAAGGCACGGGTGATTTTTTCGCCCGCTGCGCTTCCAAGGCTGCCCATCATAAATTCAGAATTCATCACGAAAATAACAGCATTGCAACCGGATATTTTGCATGTACCGCATATAACCGACTCATTCTCTCCGCTCGTATTTTTCGCTGCGGCAAGCTTGTCGTCATACCCCGGAAAATTTATAATATTTCCGCTTGTTACGGAAGCGTCCGCTTCGGTAAAACTGTCACATATCATATTAATCCGTTCACGGGCATTCATTCTGAAATATGTGCCGCATTCCGGACATATCATATTGTTTTTTTTCAAAGTATGAAGCGATAATTCCTTTCCGCAGTTTTTACATTTTTTAGTTTGGCGTGCGGATAGAATACTTTCTTTTATATTTAGAATTGTTTTTAACATAATGTGTCCCTTTCATAAAAAAGATTAATCATGTTTTATCAGCGATTGCAAAAGAAAATTCTGCGCTGACGCATAGCTTGCCGTCAACATAGCCTTTGCCCTCCGCAAAGAAAAATGGAGGTCTTTTTTTTGTTATGGTACATTCGGTAACAAATTCATCACCGGGTCGGACAGGATTTCTGAATTTAACCTTATTCAACCCTGTGAACAGCGGAACCTTATTATCTGATATTTCATCAGATAACAGTACACAGGTGGACTGCGCAAGGATTTCGCATAAAATCACTCCCGGAACTATAGGATTATTCGGGAAGTGCCCCTTTAAAAACCATTCGCCGCCGGTTATTTTTTTCTTTGCAACTGCTTTATCCCCATTTAAATGTGCTTCATCGATAAGCAGCATATTGTCTCTATGCGGAAGGATTTCCATTATTTCTTCTTTATTCACCCGGTTCACCTCATTTTTCAGCACGTGCCAGAGCGATACATGCGTTATGTCCTCCAAAGCCCAAAGAATTTGAGATAGCGAAATTAATCTCGGTTTTTAAAGCTTTGTTTACTGTATAGTCAAGATCGCATTCTTCGTCCTTTTCTCTATATCCGATTGTTGGAGGAACGGTGTTATCATTAATCGCAAAAATTGACGCTATCGCCTCAACAGCTCCCGCCGCGCCCAAAAGATGTCCTGTCATCGACTTTGTGGAACTTATATGAAGCTCATATGCCTTATCACCGAATGCTTTTTTAATGGCGTTGGTTTCTGTCTTGTCATTTAGCGGTGTACTTGTGCCGTGGGCATTAAAATATGTTTTTGACAAATCAAGGTTGCTTATTCCTGCAACACTGTCAAGAATTGCCTTTGCTGCCGAATCACCCTCTACGTCCGGAGCTGTAATGTGATAAGCATCGCATGTGCTCCCGTAGCCGACAATTTCGGCATATATTGACGCACCGCGCTTAAGCGCATGCTCATATTCCTCAACAATGACTGCCCCTGCTCCTTCACCCATTACAAATCCTCTGCGTTCCTTGTCAAACGGGATAGATGCACGATTTTTGTCGGTGCATGTGCTAAGAGCCATACAGTTTGTAAATCCCGCAACAGCCAGCGGAGATATGGTTGACTCTACGCCTCCGGCTATCAATGCGTCAGCATAGCCTCCCAAAATTGCACGGTATGCTTCGCCTATTGCCGACGTACCGGTTGCACATGCCGTTGAAATAGAAATACACGGACCCTTTGCGCCAAATTGAATAGCTATATTGCCGGCTGCCATGTTCGAAATCATCTTAGGTATAAACATGGGCGACACGCGTTTGCAGCCGCGGTTTAACAGATTTTCATGCTCAGCGGTAAAGGTTTCAAAACCTCCTATGCCCGAACCAAAATATACTCCAAATCTGTCCGAGTCTATATTATCCTTAATCTTGCTATCTTCCACTGCCTGTGAAGCAGCAGCCAAGGCATATTGTACAAATCTGTCAGTTTTTCGTACGCTGTGCTTATCCATATACTGTTCCGGATCAAAATCCTTAACCTCTGCTGCAAGTTTAACCTTGAAATCGGTTGTGTCAAATCTGGTTATTTCATCTATACCATTTACTCCGCCGAATAAATTTTTCCTAAAGGTATCAACATCGCAGCCGATAGGCGTAATTACGCCCATTCCGGTTATTACAACTCTTTTCATATACGTCCTCCCATGAACCATTTATATTGCCAATCCCCCGTCGACGCGTATAACCTCTCCGGTAATATAAGAGGCGGCGTCACTTGCCAGAAATGCGACAGCCTTTGCAATATCTTCAGGCTTGCCCGCACGTTTTAGGGGAATTAAATCTAAATACCTTGTTTCGTCGAGATTTGCAGTCATATCTGTTGTGACAAATCCCGGGGCAATCGCATTGCAGCATATATTTTTTGACGCAAATTCGCGTGCTGTCGCTTTCGTAAGTGCAATGATGCCTGCCTTTGATGCCGCATAATTTGCCTGGCCTGCCGTGCCGAGAAGTGCCGAAACTGATGAAATGTTTATAATTTTACCGCTTTTTGCTCTTATAAAATTTCGGCTGCATGCTTTTATCATATTAAAGCAGCCCTTTAAATTTGTATCGATAACCGCATCAAAATCTTCCTCGCTCATACGCGCAATAAGATTATCCTTAACGATACCGGCATTATTAACCAAAATGTCAATTCTGCCGAAATCATCAATGATTTGTTTTACGGTGTCCATACATTCGTTACCGTCGGCAACATTACATTTGTATATTCCGGATTTTACTCCAAGTCCGGCTATTTCGTTCTTTACGGCTGCGGCCTTTTCCGCACTACCGTTATAAATAACTGCAACATCTGCTCCGTCTCCGGCAAGCTCTTTGGCAATGGCTGCGCCAATGCCTCGCGATGCTCCGGTTACAACTGCGGTTTTTCCTTTAAGCATTATTTTTCACCGCCTTTACTGTTTCTTCAAGGGATTCGGCGTTTTCTACTGAATACGCCACCTTGTCAGTAATCTTTTTAATAAGATTAGTGAGCGTTTTGCCGGGTCCTACCTCAATAAAACAATCAACTCCGTCTGAAACCATATTTTCAATTGTTTCCTGCCAGCGGACAGGATTGTTCATTTGTTTAGTAAGAATGGGAATTACCTCGCCGTATGGCGCAGCAGTATAGTTTGCGTATACAGGAATATCAGGCTTTTTTATTTCATAGTCTGCAAGAAAAGACGCAAATTTCGCTGCCGCATCATTCATAAATGGCGAATGAAATGCGCCGCTGACCGCAAGAGGAACAAATCTGCCTCCGATTTCCTTTACCTTTTTTGCAAATTCATCAACTGATGATTTTAATCCGGACACAACCGTTTGAGCTGCGCTGTTGAAATTCACAGCGTACAGTCTGTCATATTCTGTGCATAGCCCGGAAACGGTATCGCGGTCAAGCTTCAAAACAGCTCCCATTGCAGTTTCTTCCTTTGTCTGAGCTTCACTCATTATTCTACCTCGGCGACATACTATATTAAAGCCATCAGTATAACCGTAAGCGCCGCCGTATGCCAATGCAGCAATTTCTCCGAGAGAAAATCCAGCTGCAGATTCTGCAAAAATTCCCTTTTCATTAAGAGCAAGCGCTGCTGCAAGGTCTGTCAGATACATACATGGCTGTGTGTTTACCGTTTTTGTAAGCTCCTCTTTACTGCCGGCAAAACACTGCTCCTTTGTACCCGGTCTTGCCCCCTCTGCCATGTCAAAAAGTTCTCTGACCGATTTATAGTTGTCATATAAGGATTTTCCCATTCCCGGATACTGAGAACCCTGACCGGAAAATACAAAAGCTATTTTAGCCATCTTCCTGCTCCCTTCAGTATAGTTTCGGTTTCAGCGAAAATTTCTTCAATTATTTCCTTTGACGACTGTTCCCTGTTAACCATTCCACTGATTTGACCGGCAAGGAAACAACCTTTTTTCTCATCTCCGTCGACAACCGCCGCTCGCAGTGAACCGATCGCCATCTGTTCAAGATCTTCATCGGAAATATCTGAATATTCCGCTTTAAAATACTCCCTGGAGAAAGGAGATTTAAGACTTCGTACAGGATGTCCAAGTCTTTTTCCCGTAACAATCGTCGATGTATCTTTGGCTTTCAAAATCCGGTCCTTATAGGCTCGGCTGATATTACATTCAAATGCGGTGAGGAATCTTGTCCCGAGCTGTACGCCGCATGCTCCCAGCATAAAAGCTGCTGCAACGCTTCTACCGTCGTATATTCCGCCGGCGGCAATAACCGGAATACTGACCGCGTCACATACCTGCGGAACAAGCGCCATCGTGGTCATGTCACCCACATGCCCTCCGGATTCGCCGCCTTCGGCAATTACAGCGTCCGCCCCGGCTCTTTCAACCATTTTTGCCAGCGAGGAAGACGGGATGACCGGCACAACCTTTATTCCGGCGGTTTTCCATTTTTCCATATACTTAGAAGGATTACCTGCGCCGGTTGTTACAACAGGAACCTTTTTTTCTGCAACAAGCTCTGCAATTTCTTCAACATTTGCGCCCATGAGCATAATATTAACACCAAAGGGTTTATCGGTTAATGCCTTTGCTGCATCAATCTGTCCGGAAATATAATCGATATTTCCGCTGGCAGCTGATATGATGCCAAGTCCTCCTGCTTCCGAAACGGCTGCGGCAAGTTTTGCATCCGAAATATGCGCCATTCCTCCCTGAAAAAGGGGATATTTTATTCCCAAAATGCCGCATAGCTGTGAATTAATCATTGTAAACCTCCATTCCGCCTTTTACAGCGGTACAAAAAAAGCATAAAATTAATGCTGTCGTCCGTAACGAACTTTCCCGTAAACGCATGGCTGAGTGTTGCGTTTCATTTTCCGCATCAATCGGCACGAGAATCAATATATGCCGCAAGATCATTAACCGTTTGGCCCATTTCTGATGCGTCAAGCTCCATTCCGAACTCGTCTTCCAGTTCCATCATGATTTCCACTGCATCAAGGGAGTCAATCCCCAAATCCTCAAAAGTGCTGTCATTTTGAATGTCTTCCACATCAATATCCAGATGGTCCGCTACAATTTTTTTGATTTTTTCGTTTGTCATAATTTTTTCCTCCATTTTTTTACCATTTTATTACACATGCGGCGCTTGATAAACCTGCGCCGAATGCTGAAAATACAACTATATCACCGCGTTTCAGTTTTCCGCTTTCGTTAAGCTGAGCCGCAGCAATAGGAATACTTGCCGATGAAGTATTTCCAACCTTATCTAAATTAATAAAAAATTTTTCCATGCCTATTCCAAGACGTTTGGACGCAAAATCGATTATACGCATATTTGCCTGATGCGGTACAATATAATCAACATCGCATGCAGACAGGCCTGCCTTTTCCAGCACGGCATTGATATCCTCAGTCATTCTGGTGACCGCGAATTTAAAGGTTTCCTGACCGTGCATAATGATATAGGGCTTGCCGCTCGCCTCATCTGTCCAAAACGGCGAATCGCCGTGATATGATGGAATATCAATAACTGAGCTGTCACCCCGGGAATATAATATTGAAGAAAGATATCCATTTCCCGGTCCTACAACAAAAGCTCCGGCTCCGTCTCCAAAAATCACACAGGTGCTTCTGTCGCTCCAGTCGATAATTTTGCTTACGCGCTCCGCCCCTATAACAAGAATGTTGCGAAATCCACCCCTAACAATGTAAGATACCGCAGTATCAAGAGCAAATATAAATCCGCTGCAAGCGGAGTTCATGTCAAATGCCGGACATTCCGCACCAATGATACTCTGCACTGACGCAGCGACTGTAGGAGCCGTCTTTTCGCCGGTTATTGTTGATACAATAATTAAATCAATTTCATTGGCATTGATGCCTGCCGATTTAATTGCATTTTTTGCCGCTTCTGCCGCCATGTATTCAGTTGTTTCGCACGTAGCTATTCTGCGCTCCTTTATCCCGACTCTGCGTACAATCCATTCATCGTTTGTATCTACAATTTCGGCAAGCTCATCGTTGGTAACAATTTTTTTCGGAAGATAATATCCCGTTCCCTTAATTGTAATCGACATACCTAATCTCCTTTCTCAGCACAAGGTGTGCCGGTAATAATTGTATACAGTTCCTATATATACAGGGGATATTCAGCACGGGGTGTGCTGAATAATTTTTTACAGAGGACTACTCCT
>JAQXUJ010000242.1 GCA_029219925.1 Clostridiales bacterium
TTTGCCATAACTTTTCCCTCTTTAACTGTTTTCTATTTCCACAATTGTAACGCCCATTTCTCCCTCTCCGTAGCGTCCCATACGCTGGGATTTGACATGCTTGTTGCGGCGCAGCATATCGCCTATCCCGCTTCTTAAAATGCCTGTACCCTTGCCGTGAATAACCGTCACAGGCGAAATCCCTGCCAGATAGCAGTCATCAATAAACTTTTCCACATTCATAATTGCCTCATCTAAGGTCTGACCCCGAACGTCAATCTCGGTTGAAACGTTTTTCGTTTTAGATGCGTAGGCATTAGTGGACTTAACATATCGCTCTGTCAGCTCCTTTGCTGAATTATCCTTTACAAGCTCCAGCCCCGAAACATGAACGTCCATTTTTACTATTCCCGCCTGCACTCTGACCATACCCTTGGCGTCCGGCTTTTTAAGGACGGTGGCAAGCTGATTCATATCAATCAAGCGAACGCTGTCACCCTCCTTGAGGTTTTTGGGAGGCTTTCGGAACGGCTTCGGCTTTGCACTGTTTTTCATTGCCTTATCAAGCTTTTCTTCACGGCTTTTTAGCTTTTCACGGGATTTTTGAATTTTATCTGCCGCATTTGCCGTTTTTCCCTCAATTTTCATGCGCTCCAGCTCTTTTATTATGCTGTTCGCCTCCTCCCGTGCTTCCAGCACAATAAGCTTCGCCTCACGGCGCGCATCCTCCAGAATACGGGATTTTGATTCCTTAACCTTACGGCGCTCACGCTCAGTTTCTGCCTTTAATTCGGTAATCTCATTCTTCACCCGTTTTGCGTATTCCCTTTCCGACTCCGCCTCAGCACGGTTTTGTTCAAGGTCGGTTATTACGTCCTCGAATTTAATATCCTCATCACTTAAAATTTCGTTTGCCCTCGCTATGATCGCCTCTGGAAGTCCAAGCCTTCTTGAAATAGCAAAAGCATTTGATTTTCCGGGTACGCCTATCAGTAGCTTGTAGGTGGGCTGAAGGCTGTCTACGTCAAATTCACATGAGGCATTTTCCACGCCGTCGGTAGTAAGCGCAAAGATTTTCAACTCACTGTAATGGGTGGTGGCAGCCGTCGCCGCTCCGAATCCACGCAGGGTTTCCAGTATGGAAATGGCCAGAGCCGCTCCTTCTGTCGGGTCGGTTCCTGCACCAAGCTCGTCAAAAAGTGCCAGCGAGTCGCTGTCAACCTTGTTCACAATATCAACAATCTTTACCATATGAGAAGAAAAAGTAGACAAGCTCTGCTCAATACTCTGCTCATCGCCTATATCCGCAAAGAAATGTTTAAAAACCGCTGCCCGGCTGTTATCGTTAACCGGAATATGAAGTCCCGCCGCCGCCATAACCGAACATAAACCAATGGTTTTAAGAGTTACCGTTTTTCCGCCGGTGTTCGGGCCGGTTATTACAAGCGTGTTAAACTTTTCGCCCAAATATATATCGTTCGCAACAACCTTGTCCTTGTCAATAAGAGGATGCCGTGCTTTTTTAAATTCAATTATTCCTTGGTCGTTCAAAATCGGCTCGGTAGCCTTCATATCAAAGGACAGCTTAGCCTTGCAGAATATAAAATCCAGATTGCACACTATTTCGTAATCGGTCAGAATGACTCCTGAATTTTCCGCTGTTTCCGCAGAAAGCTGCGACAGTATACGTTCTATTTCAAGCTGTTCCATGCCAATAAGATTTCTAATCTCGTTATTAGCGTTGACAACGCTCATCGGCTCAACAAACAGTGTTGCGCCGCTTGCCGAGGAATCATGCACAATACCTGCAATTTCCCCGCGGTATTCCGCCTTTACCGGGATGACGTACCGGTCGGAGCGTATAGTCACAATCGGGTCCTGCAAATATTTTTTATACGTTTCCGAATGAATCATCGTGTTCAGACTGTCCTTGATTTTTGCGTTAAGACTTCGCATTTTTCGTCTGATTGCCGCCAAATCGGCAGAGGCGTCGTCCGCAATTTCTGTTTCCGACAGTATTGCGGCGTTTATTTTATACTCCAACGGTTTGCAGGTAATAATTCCGTTTCCCAGTCCATGCAGAATTTCCGTTTTCTCGGGAGCGTCCTCGAGATACATTTTCATTCTCCGCGAAACATACAAAAGCCGTGAGATATTTATAAGGTCATGAGGATTTAAAAAACCGCCTATTTCGGTGCGCTTTACGCACGCCGTAATGTCGGAAACCCCCAGTCCAAACGGCGGATTGCCTATTCTGAGCACAGTTATTACCGCCTCGGTTGTTTCCTTCTGCGCCATGCGCGCTTTCTCAATATCGTCAAATGGTTCAAGAGAAATTATACGGTCCCTGACTGTCTCGCTGTCTGTAAAGGACGCCATCTTCTCCAATATTTTGTCAAATTCCAGTGTTTTAAATGCCGGCTGCTTCACATTAATCTCCATTCCTCCGCCTGCTGGCGGTATAAATTTCAGCACAACATGCCTCCCGTAAATTTATGTGCTATCATAAAATCGGTATAGGGCTGTTTTTGCGTTATAACTTCCTATAATAAATAATTCATTTCTATTATAACAAATTTTTTTCATAAAAACAATAAGCTTCTTGCAAAAGTTATAATAATGTGATAAAATATTATTATAAAAAGCAAGGAGATCTCAATGGATATTAAATTTATGCACGCGGCGTTAAAAGAGGCGCAGAAGGCTGCAGACATCGGCGAAACACCTATCGGTGCAGTCATAGTTCACGGCGGAAAGATTATTGCCCGCGGACACAATATGCGCGAAACCAAGAAAAACGCACTTTTGCATGCCGAAATTATTGCAATTGACAAGGCGTGCAGAAAACTGGGCGGCTGGCGGCTGCCCGAATGTGATATATACGTCACATTGGAGCCGTGTCCAATGTGTATGGGCGCTATTATTCAGGCGCGGATTGAAAATCTTTACTTTGGTGCATACGATGCAAAATCGGGCTGTGCCGGAAGCGTATGCGACCTGTCCGGGCTTCTTCCGCACAAGGTAAATTTCTGCGGCGGCATTGAGCAATTCGACTGCGAAAATATTTTAAAAACATTTTTTAAAAATTTAAGAAAGAGGGAAAAATAAAATGCATATCAGTGATAAAACAAAAAGAATAGTATGTCTTGTCTTGGCTGTTTCTCTAATGATTCCGATTGCCATCGGTATTATTTCCTTATTTATATAACCATACCTCTGTTTGAAGAAAGGCTGTGTAATTATGACTAAAAAAACAAATGTTCGCAGTATACTGCTGTCCGTTCTGGCAGCTGTAATTGCATTTATAATAATTGTTGCGATTGCCGGCTTCTGCTATTACCGCTTTTACATAATGCCGAAGTATAATGAATCGGTTCAGCAGAGCAATGATAACCGGGCAGAGCTTACGGATGAAGATATTTTAACCTTTGCAAAATTTTTCTCCAACAAACAATTTTTAGACAATTTGAAAGATTTTGATAAATCCACTGCTTCCGACATACTTTCGGTTCTTAATGAAATTGAAACTGAAAATTCCGGTTCTGAAACACAAAACTCTCCCGAATCACAAAAAACGGAAACAAAACAGGAACAGATACCTGCCGACGTTCAGGCAAATATAAGCAAGACTGCTGAGTCAGCCAATAAAAAAAGCGCATATGACCGCATCATGGCGGCTGCCGACAAGGACGAAATTATGGCAGGGATGAGTATAATATCAAAAATCGATATTGCAAAGGTAAACAAGCTGCAAAAGGAGGGTAAAACGACCGAACTCAAGACATATATCAAAAACACGCTTTCACCCTCGGAAATATCTACAAGCCTGAATCTGTATAACAAGTACAAACACTTGCTGTAATTTTTGAATAATAACACCTTTCTGTGAACATAATAAGCTACAGGAGGTGTTAAAATGAGCTGCAATTCTAAACCAAATGAAAGTATAAAGTGTACTGTTACAGAATGTAAAAACCATTGCAAATCCAAGGATTATTGTTCTTTAGATTGCATAACGGTCGGCACGCATGAACCTAATCCGACAATGACGGAGTGTACAGATTGCAAATCCTTTGAATTGTCATAAGTTTTAAAAAAAGCAGGGTTTGGCGGTGCAACTTAGGGATTTTAATTCCTAAAAAATTATCGGCATAGTTGGTATATATTTACCGGCTATGCCGATATTTCTTTTGTATCGGTTTCTTCCACTATTGGCAATGTGAATTCACCTATGCATTTCAATATAATTTTTATCATTTATACCCGTTTTCCATTAACCTTGTCGGTGTAGAAAAGGATGAATAAAATGACATCAAGAGTCACATCGTAAAATGTTGATTAAGTTGATGCTTTAGTATCTAATATTAGTATAATTCAGCCATGGCTAAGACCTATTGTAAGGGGTAAAGCAAAAGCACCTGTTGAATTTGGGGCAAAGCATGATATCAGTGTTATAAACGGACTTATTGTGACAAGACTGAAAGAAACGACTTGCCACTGTCTCGCTATGTCCGTAT
>JAQXUJ010000243.1 GCA_029219925.1 Clostridiales bacterium
TATCGTCAAGATAAATAGGTTTGTTACTGTCAAGACCTTTTATAACCAAATGAACAGTTGCGGGGTTCTTTGAATGAAACACATATGTAAACTGTTTCCATCCATTTGAAAGCTCTTTACCGAAAACAGTTGGCGACATAAGCGGAGTTGCGGAATAGTTTGTAGTTGCCCATCCTATTCCCACAAGCTCATTTACGGTTACATTTGCATTACTGTTCGCATTGGCTTCGTCACAGCGCGCCCAGAAGTTAAAAACATAATCGGTATCGGCGCATACGTTGAATGCCGCAATACCAATACCACTTTCGTCTATGTTCCAAGGTGTCAAAATTTTACACGAATAATTTCCGCTGTGCGGATTTTCCGCGCTTTGGCTGACTCCGCCATTAAATTTGTTACACTCTATTTCTGTCCATGACGGCATTGTACCGTTGCCGCTCATTACGGGCATAAATGTTTCAAGCGGTTCTTCAAAGCCCGAGCCGTTTGCAAGCGGCTCGATTATTCCGTTATCGGTAATTTTTTCAAGACTGATATCATCAAGATACATTGTGCTATTTACCTGTAACTTCCCAGCATCACACGAGCCAAAGTACATATGAACTAAGTCTGCATTGCCAGAATTGAAGGTAAAATAACGTTGCTGCCAACCGGTTCTTCTGGTATCATTTATAACCTGATTATCTGTGATATTTCTATATACTAACTCGTTTTTGGCTGATATTGAAGGCTCCCCGATCTTCATTGTGGCTGGTGAATCCCACAAGCCACCGTTGGCACCTACTGTTTTAATTTTAAAGCTGAGCGTATATACCGTATTTCTCTCCACATTAAGTCCGAGAGCAAATTCGCTTTTATCCCAATTCGGAGTCTTCACTTTAAGCGAATATTTACCGTTTGCAGCGTCCTCGTCGGTAATGCTGAGCCCGGCGTTGTATTGATTTTTCTGATCATCGTTCCATGCGCCCATACCGATGTCGGTTGCGGGATAGCCCACCGTAAGCTTGTTCGATTCAAATCCCGGGTCGCTGCAAATAAGTCCGATTTTTTGTGCGGCGTCTACGTCGGCGGTTTCCTGTGCCGATAAACAACTGCCCGCAAATGCCGAAGAAACAAGAACCAAAGATAACGCAAGACTGATTATTTTTTTCATAGTCATTCCTCCAAAATTATTTTATCTTACTTCGTAAAGCTCAACCTTGTCTATAAATCCTTTTTGATATCCCCAATCGTAATTCCAGACTCCTACAATACACTCTCCGTCCGCCGGAGCGGTAAACAGTTTGGTCGCCTTATGCCATTCGCTGTCGGGTTCGTTGGGTGTGCTAACGAAAGCACCGTCAATATACTCGTCGTTCACAGTTCTTGCAGTAAGGCTGATATTCTGGTCGGTTTCAACTGATTTATACCACATTGAAAGCTCATAGGTAGCGCCCGGAGTGAGCTTTACCTTCTGTTCAAGCTTTGACCAACCGGTTTCCCCCTTGCCGTTCTTTGTATCTATTTCAAGAACCTTAGAGCCGTCGTAAGCGTCACCCGTGCTTGTTATTACGCCTACCGGTTTTGCATTTCCGAACCAGCCCGAGCCTGCAACTGCCGCCTTATAAACTTCGCTTGTCTTTGTGTATTCTTTTTGCGTTATATCGGAATATTTTTCTATATCCTCAAAGCTGCCGTTTACAATCATATTCTCCGGCACAAAGAATTCCATACGGTTATTAGGGTCGGAAAGACTTGAAACGCCCGTTTCGTCATTATACGCCTTCACGCGGTACTGATAATTCATACCCGCGCCCACCGTATTATCGGTATATTTTAAAAGACCGTTTTTAAGAGATTGGAAATCACCCTGCATCGAGCCCTCCGAAAGATTGGCGGCAACCGTTTTCCAGGTGTTTCCGCCATCATCCGAGCGTTCAAGATCAAAACGCGTCATACCTCTGCCGGGGAACCAGTAAACATCTCTGCCGCCCCGGTTTGCAAGCAATACCGGTTTATCCACCGCGTTTTTTATTCCGCGGTATTCATTTTTCATATCTGTGAACTGATAAAGGAAAAACTGCCCGACATTTCGCATAGATTCATACTTAAGTGTGCTTTCATCAAACATTGTAAAATTTCCGCCACCAGCCCACCACGAAAAGAAAAATGCGCCGACGTACCCCTGTTTCCAAGCCTTCTGGTAATATTCCATTTGGCACTTTTCCCAATACTCGGGCGTATAGTTATCCCCTTTATTCTCGGAAACATTTATTTCGCCTATATACAACGGAGTATTGCTGTAGAGGTCGGCGGTTTCCGGCAGATAGGCGCTGTTGGAGTACCAGTTGAAACCGTGAAGATCTACATCAAAATCGTTGTACTTATATGCGGTGTACTGATAAAACATATCCTCGGTGGAGATCATCATATTCGGCATAGCTTCCCTGACGCAGTCACGCATGGCGCAGAAAAATTTACCGAAATTTTCCCACGTGGTGCCGTGCGTGTCATAGCAGTACATTCCGAGCTCGTCGTCATCCACCTCGGTTACGCCGTTTTCAACCGTCAGGTCGCAGATTATAACCACGTCCTGATAATATTTTATAATATCGTTGCAAATCGGTTTTATAATCTTATCCATATAAGCTTCGCGCGCTTCGTCCTTATAGTAAAACTGCAAGTAGCGGTTGCGAATATCCTGTTCGGACAGACCATCCCTCCTGTTGCCATAGTTGAACCCCGAATGGGGCTGGAGGGAAAGCACTACTTTTAAATCGTACTTGCGCGCCAGATTGAGAAACGAAACAAGGTTTTTTCTGAAGGTATCGCTGAGACCCGTAACATAGCCGGTATTGTGATCGAATTGCATTCCCGCAAGGCCGTTAAAAAGCCACATATTTACCGCATTAAAGCCCAGTGCCTTTATATTGTAAAGGTCAACGGCAACGGAATTTTCGCTGTAAGCCGCGGCATGGTTCAAAAGCTCGTTATCCCCGAGACTCCAGGAAAAGTCCATATTATGCTTTACCCAGTCAAGATCCATGCCGTACATAAAGCCGTCTTCCGCAATAAGCTTTTCATATGCGTTGCGATAGCCTGACTTGACATATGAAAAATCTTTATCGGAGGAAACTCCCGCAGGATATTCGGCGCTCACACCGGCGGTTTCGCCGACGTCAGCTGAGAGCAGCTGAACCCCGCTTGCCGACGCCGACTGCGCCTTTGCCGACGCCGACTGCGCCTTTGCGCGCTCAACAAGTTCGGGGCGCGACACTCCGAGTACGCCGACGCTTATACAAAGCGCCGTGCCCAAGGACAAGGCGGGGATTATAAATCGCTTAAATCTCAATTGCATTGCCTCCTTATTTTTGACCGAATTCCTTATTCAGCGCGTTTATATTATTGTCGATAACACCCGACCACTTATCAAGCGTTGAGCGCACATTCGCGGCGCCGCAGGTGGCTAATTCCGACCACATACGCTGCCCAGTGTAGCTTCCGTCATATGATACTATTCCCGCAAGCTCGTAGCACTTGGGCTGCTCCCACAGCCAGTTGTTAAAATCGGTGGCGTTCTGGTCAACCCAGCGCTCCGAACCCTTCTCGTCAAATTCGCTTGACCACCAGTAGCGCAGCGCGTATGCGGCTGCCTCTGCATTTTTAGAGCCTTTCGGGAAGCCCCACATCTGAAGCCCTGTCGGTATTACAAGCTGTTCTCCCTTTGGTGACGGCAGCGGAGCATAGTCATACTTAAACTTTAAATTACGGTCGCAGAAATCGCCCTTCTGCAGCGAATAGTTACCATAGATAAACATCGGGCACTTCTGGTCAATAAAGCCTGTCTTATTAAGACCGAGATTCAGAACCTTATATTTATCCTGCAAATCGTTTATCAACGTCCAAGCGCTAAGAAGTTTGGGATCGCCCATATTGCTTGTGATTTTGCCGTTGTTGATTTTTGTGTATGTTGTATTTGCGGTCGAAATAAAATCGTGCCCGTGATACTCGCACGTCACAGCCGCCTCGCATTTGAGTTTATCCTTTATCTTTACGCAAAGGTCGGTAAATGTGTCCCAATTCCAGTTGCCGCTTTCCCAAAGCTTACGCGGCGTATCAAGACCCGATTTTTCAAACATCTCTTTATTATACAAAAGAATGTTGAATATCGACATGGAAGATCCTTTTATCTGTACACCGTAAAGTTTACCGTTGAATTTGAAATGCTCCATAGTGTCAACATCAAAAATTTTCTTGTCGCTGTAGTCAAGCTTTCCGTAAGAAAGCGGTTCAAAATAATCCTGCATTATACTGTTCGGGTACTCCCTTATACAAGCAAGATCGGGACTGTTGCCCTGAATTTTCATTGAGGACAGTTTTTGCATATACTCTTGGTCGCCGCCTGATGAAATCCATTTTATTTTTATGCCGGTAGCTTCCGTAAACTTCTGCATTTTGGCCTTTTCCGCAATGCCGGGTTCCCACCAAATAAGTATTTTAACCTCTTTGCCCTTCAAATTTTTCGGAACCGAGCTTAAAAAGTCCTTTTTAGCTTCCTCGTTAATTTGGTGTGTTTCGGATACCTTTATATTCGATGTACTCCCGCCCTGCGTTTTTCCGCCGGATGTGGTCTGCTGCTTTCCGCCTGTAGTTTCCGATACATCCGCTACATCCGCATCATCATCATCTTCGGTATCAACCGCGTCGCCGTAGTTGATTTTCTCGTCCGATTCAGTTCCTGTTTTACTTCCGCAGCCCGCCGCAGATAAAAGCAGGCACAGAATTACCAAAAATGAAAAAAATTTGGTTAAAATGGTTTTTCGTGTCATAATTTTCGTCCTTTCCGAATTTTGCCTGTAAATACACAGGCGAAGCAGTTATATATATGTAAAAATTAAATTTATTTCCCCCTTTTCTCACATTTGAAAATTTTTAAAGCGTTTCGCGGTTATATTTGTACATATTTATTATAAATATTCAAATTCAATTTTTATAGATATTTTTGTTCATAATATGGCGATTTTGTCCAAGGACTTGTATTATTTTAAAAATGTTGTATAATATACATATAATACCTTGACAAAATCTATTTTCAATCTGTTTAATTTACGAAAGAAGCAAAGGTGGATTTTATGAATTTCAACCTTAAAAAAGATGAACTGTTTGACATTATCAAAGCCTTTTACGATGTAACCGGCATTCACATTACCGTATGGAATATCGGTCACAACGAGTGGATAGGTTATCCCACCCCGGAGAGAAACAAATCCTCCTTCTGCAAGCTTATGCATTCGCACCATAATTCGGGTACGCAATGCTGGTATTGCGATCACCTCGCAATGAGAAAGTCATATGAAAACAATTGCTTTATTTACCGCTGCCATGCCGGCCTTACCGAATGCATAATACAAATCAAGGAAAGAGAAATCCCGTTCGGTTTCGTGATTATCGGTCAAGTTTCCGATGTGAAGGATGAAACCGAAAGGAAGGAACAGTTGCTTAATATATGCCGCTCCTACGGATTTTCCGATGAAGAGGCAGTTCCCGCCGCAAATTCGGTACCGTATTTCACTACGGAATACATCAAACAGGCAGCAAAAATAGCCGAGGCATGCGCGAATTATATTATGACGAGGGAGCTTATAACATTCGGCAAAAATCAAATTGTCTCGCGCGCAAAAAATTTCATATCGGATAACATATACAAGAGTAATAATGTGACCGTAGAGGATGTATGCAACAGTTTGAGCGTGAGCCGAACCGCTCTTTACAATGCGTTTAAAGCCGAGGGCGAAATCGGCATATCAAAGTACATTTTATCGGAAAAAATGAAATACGCAAGAGAAATGCTTATAAACACCCAGTTTCCTATATATAAAATTAGCAGTTTGGTCGGATTTGCCGATTACAACTACTTCAGCAAGGTTTATAAAAAGTTTTACGGCAGATCGCCGAGCTCATATAGATAGCAGGAACGTGTACAAATTATAAATATTATATTTACAGGTAGAGTGACGGTTACGCTACCGTACACAGAGCTATCAAGTTTCTCGAGATACCTGTATGAGATATGACGAATTTAATCTCATCGTATTATTGATTTAATTGAAAGCAATGAGTATATTTGAGCGCCTTGATTTCAAAAGAATGATTGGCGTTACTCTGGTTATGATTTGCCGTAAATTTAATTTTTTTATAAGCTTTTCATGCGAAAAACAGTATTTCTCCCGAAAAGTGGCGCAAGAAAAAAATTGGCAATATAAATAAATGGATGCTTACTTCAAGAGTTGCATTCGGTCTTGCTTTCATATCTCGGTATCAAAGCACAGGAGCTGTTCTAATTCCGTATCAAGGAAAGCGTTGAGCCTCGACAGCGCCGTACTCATAACGCTTGCCATACTCTGTTCGGCGGTGTTCAGTGCCGCACCCGCAAACCATTTCGCCTTATGCTCATTATGCACAAAGGCAGAAAGCACCTCCCGGTCTATTCCTCGGCGGTTAAGCAGATAGGCATACACACGCCGCATATTATCATTTTTCGGCGGAAGGGTGAACGGCTTTGGCGGCTCTCGCTTGACCTGCTCGGCTTGCGGAAGAGCGCTGCCGTTATTGCCGAGCAGAAAATTGACGGCCTGCGGAAAGTCCATGTTATAAAATCTGCGAACGAAGTCTACGGCGTCGCCACCGATGCGTTCATATTGATGAAACCACAGATTTCCTCTGACCGTAACCTTTTCCGAGCCGTCACGCCACACATATTCCTTGCCGGAGCGTTTGAGTTGTTCCCCTTGACTTTGTAAGAGTGCGACCAAGTCTGTCTGTCGGGCAGTTTCCCTTTGTTCTGTGGTAAAATGGATATATTCAGTTGACATATGTTCTACTTTCAAAAATATTTTTAAAATTAGGTTGAATTTATCCTACTGATTGTGTATACTATAAACGGGGTGATACTTTTGAATATCAATACAAATAATCTTGTTTCCATTACAGAAGCAAATCAAAACTTTTCCAGAGTAGCAAGACTCGTAGATGAAAACGGTTCTGCCGTCATTTTAAAAAATAATGTTCCCCGTTATCTCATCGTCGAGTTCGGGCAGGCAGAAAAAGAACAGTTTGCCTCGGATGAAGATGTTATGTCGATATCCAAGCGATTGATTGCAAAGAATAAGCAGGCTTATGAGGTGCTTGCAAAATGAAGAAGCTGACCAAAGAACAGATTCTTATGCTCCATAATGAATTGATCCGAGAAACAGGCGGTTCTGGCGGTCTGCGCGACGAGGGCCTATTAGACTCGGCATTAAACGCACCGTTTCAGGGATTCGGGGATGTCGACAGCTTTCCATCTCTGCAACAAAAGGGCGCTCGCCTTGGCTACGGTCTGATTTGTAACCATGCTTTTGTCGACGGAAATAAGCGTATCGGCGCACACGCCATGCTTTTATTTTTATCACTGAACGGTATTGAACTCGAATATACGCAAAATGAACTGTCGGATATGATTCTTGATGTAGCTGCCGGCAATTTGCGTTTTGAGGATATGGTCAAGTGGATTATTAAACACCAAGTTTAAAACGGTGCAGTCCGTAAGCGGCTGCACCGTTTTTCTTATCCTTGGCGCAATCCCTGCGCTTGCTTCTTTTCCTCAATCTTTCTGAGCAATTTCCGGTCTATACCGCCGCCTTTGCGCTTATCCTCAATACGGTTTTTAATAATGCGGGCGATGTGTCCGAACAGACGGAGAGAGGCAATCGCCGCCGTCCAGTTTCCGTTGACACGAATGCTGTGTATGAGCTGTGCGGCGTATTGATTACCATGCTCGGCAGCCAACTGCAAATAATACATTGCGGTATAACGGAACGGAGAGAAAATATAATGATTTATGTTATGAGCGATATACACGGCAACCATACACGATTCCGCTCAGTTATGAATCAAATCGGGCTTACTGATGAGGATAGCTTATATATCCTCGGCGATGTGATAGACCGCGGACACTTCGGTATCCAAATCCTGCAGGAATTAATGGGAATTCCGAATGTAACGGTACTGCTCGGAAACCATGAGCTTATGATGTTAAATGCCCTGACGAAAATTACCGAATCCCGTGAAGAGCTACGCCTGTGGTATATGAACGGCGGAAAGATTACACACATAGACTACTTTGCGCTTGAACCCAATGAGCAGCTTGAAATATTGCAATTTATAAGGCAAATGCCGCTGACAGCAGAAGTCACAGTTAACGGCAAAGAATATCTTATGGTGCACGGCGCACCGCCCGAGCTTTACGGACAGCTTCCGTCCGAGGCAGAAAACTAAATGGAATTTGCGGTATGGACAAGGCTTATGCCCGATGACAAAATACCGAACGACAAAACGTAATTTTCGGGCATACGCCAACAGAATATTATCAGGATGATATTCCGCTTAAAATATGGCACGGCGGCGACAAAATCGGAATTGACTGCGGTGCAGGTAAAAACCGCTCCTCCTGCCGACTCGCCTGCTTGCGACTCGATGATATGGCAGAGTTTTATTCT